>JANQXJ010000176.1 GCA_030729445.1 Limnohabitans sp.
TCGCCCCTACGCCTGATTTCGAGTCAGGTACATTCGACCACTCTGCCACCTCTCCTGATTCGGTGTCGATTGTCGAAGCCGATATTCTATCAGGCCCGAAGGGTCTCCAACCCACCCAAATAAGGCCGCAGGACCTCGGGCACGGTGACCGAGGCGTCGGCGTTTTGATAATTCTCCAAAACCGCCACCAGCGCACGGCCCACGGCCAAGCCCGAGCCATTCAATGTATGGACCAACTCGTTCTTGCCTTGGGCGTTTTTGAAACGCGCCTGCAGGCGGCGGGCCTGGAAGGCCTCGCAGTTGGAGACCGAGCTGATCTCGCGGTAGGTGTTTTGTGCAGGCACCCAGACTTCCAAGTCATAAGTCTTGCTGGCTCCAAAACCCATGTCGCCTGTACACAGGCTCATCACGCGGTAAGGCAAGCCCAGCTTCTGCAAAATGGCTTCGGCGTGGCCCGTCATGGCTTCGAGCGCTTCGTAGCTGTGCTCGGGGTGAACGATCTGCACCATCTCGACTTTGTCAAATTGGTGCTGACGAATCAGGCCGCGTACATCACGCCCACCGCTGCCCGCTTCCGAGCGGAAGCACGGGGTGTGTGCGGTCAATTTGATCGGCAAATCGCTCTCGGCCAACACCTCGTCGCGCACGATGTTGGTCAGCGTCACTTCAGACGTCGGAATCAGGTACAGCGCTTGGCTTTCCTCGCCGTCTTGCCCGCCCTTGTTGGCCGCAAACAGATCGGCCTCGAACTTGGGCAGCTGGCCCGTGCCGCGCAGCGTATCGGCGTTCACGATGTAAGGTGTGTAGCACTCGGTGTAGCCGTGCTCTGCGGTCTGCACATCGAGCATGAACTGCGCCAGCGCCCGGTGCAAACGGGCCACCGGGCCGCGCATAAAGGTAAAGCGCGAGCCGGTCAGTTTGGTGCCAGTCTCAAAGTCCAGGCCCAGTGGAGCGCCGATGTCCACATGGTCCTTGAGTTCGAAGTCAAAAGTGGGCACCGTGCCCCAGCGGCGCACCTCGATGTTGCCTTCTTCGCCTGCGCCCACAGGGACCGACTCGTGCGGCAAATTGGGCACGGCCAGCAGCAGGTTTTGCAGCTCGGCCTGGATCACCTCCAAGCGCTGGGCCGAAGCGTCCAGCTCGTCTTTGATGGCGCCCACTTGCGCCATGACCGCATCGGCCTCAGCGTGCTGGCCTTTGCCTTTGAGCATGCCAATTTGCTTGGACAGGCTGTTGCGCTGGCTTTGCAACTCTTCGGTGCGGGTTTGCAGGGTTTTGCGCTCGCCCTCCAAAGCACGAAACACCTCCACATTCAGGAAAGGCTGGGGGTTTTTACGGGTCTGCAGACGCGCCACGGCAGCGTCCAGATCTTTGCGGAGTAGAACAATATCAAGCATGGGGGAATTGTAGTGAGCCGGGTTCTGGGTTTTCTAAAGGGTCCATCCTCAAGCCCTTGGGCAAAGGAAACTTGATGGTTTCCTGAATGCCGTCCAGCGTACGCACCGACACCGCACCCATCGCCCGCAAACGCGCAATCACCTCTTGCACCAGCACATCCGGGGCCGAGGCACCTGCCGTCAGACCCACTTTTTGGGTCCCGTTGAACCAGGCTTCTTGCAGATCGGCCGCGCTGTCCACCATGTAGGCGGGCGTGCCCAATCGGTCAGCCAGCTCGCGCAGGCGGTTGCTGTTGGAGCTGGTGGGGCTGCCCACCACGATCACCACGTCCACCAGCGGACTCATCAGCTTGACAGCGTCCTGGCGGTTTTGGGTGGCGTAGCAAATGTCTTGTTGTTTGGGCTCGCGCACTTGCGGGAAACGGGCTTTGACAGCGGCCACAATCTCGGCGGCATCGTCCACGCTCAGGGTGGTTTGTGTCACCACCGCCAGCAAATCGGTCTGGGCGGGTTGCACCTTGGCCACGTCTTCCACGTCTTCCACCAAATGGATGCCACTGTCGAGCTGACCCATGGTGCCTTCCACCTCAGGGTGACCCTTGTGGCCAATCATGATGAACTCGTAGCCCTCTTTGTGCAGCTTGGCCAGCTCCACATGCACCTTGCTCACCAGCGGGCAGGTAGCGTCAAATATGCGAAAACCGCGACGCTCGGCTTCTTCCTGGATGGCACGGCTGACGCCGTGGGCGCTGAAAATCAACGTGGCCCCGGGCGGCACATCGGCCAGTTCTTCGATGAAGATCGCGCCTTTTTCCTTCAGGTCATTGACCACATAAGTGTTGTGCACGATCTCATGGCGCACATAAATCGGGCGGCCAAACTTGGTGAGCGCGTGCTCGACGATGTCGATTGCACGGTCCACCCCGGCGCAAAAGCCACGGGGTTCTGCCAAAAGCACCTCAGACGTCATCACAGCACCCCAATCAGTTCGACTTCAAAGGTCACAGGCTGACCGGCCAGCGGGTGGTTGAAGTCAAACAACACCGCGCCCTCCTCGTTCACTTGCAGCACCGTTCCGGCGTATGAGCCCAAGCCGTCAGGCGTGGGAAACTGCACCACATCGCCTGCCGCGTATTTTTCGGTCGGATCGCCCAACTCATTGAGCAGCTTACGCGCCACCCACTGCTGCATGTCGGCGATGTGGTCACCAAAAGCCTCGCCCGCCGGAATCTCCATCACCACCCGCGTGCCCTCGGCCAGGCCCAGCAAGCGCTGCTCCACGGCGGGCGACAAGGTGCCCGAACCCAAAGACAAGGTCGCGGGTTTTTCGTTGAAGGTGTTGATGATGTCCCCCTGCGGCCCGGCCAGGCGGTAGTGAAGCGTCAAGAAAGAACCAGGTTCGACAATGGACATAAGGGTTTTCGTGGTTGCCGCCCAAGCGGCCAAACGGGCATAAATAAAGCACTATTGTAAAAAGCCTGGCCAGCCAGTCCCAACTAAAGGGATAAAACGGACCGAGGCCGCTCCAGGGAGGGGCAACACATGGGCATCAAAGACTTGCCAACCGATGCGCGTCCGCGCGAAAAACTGCTGGCGCGTGGCCCACAGGCCCTGAGCGACGTGGAGCTCTTGGCTATTTTGTTGCGCACGGGCATGGCGGGCAAAAACGTGTTCCAGCTGTCCGAGGAGCTGCTGGGGCCAGACGGCATCGCGGGCCTGCTGAACGCCACAGTGCCCTCGCTCAAAATGGTCAAGGGACTGGGCCCCGCCAAACAGGCGGAGCTGCTGGCGGTGTTCGAGATGGCCCGCCGGGCGCTCAGCCAGCGCCTGAAAGAGCGCGAAGCCTTCCACACACCGGGCGCGGTCAAACAATACCTGCAGCTGCAACTGGCCCACAAAAACCACGAAGTCTTTGCCGTGCTGTTTTTAGACCACCAAAACCGCATGATGGCCATGGAGGAGCTGTTCCGGGGCACGCTCAGCCAAACCAGCGTCTACCCGC
>JANQXJ010000177.1 GCA_030729445.1 Limnohabitans sp.
GGGGGCGCTTGCCACTGTGCCTGTGCCCCTTGAAAAACCGACAGGTAATGCCGCGCTGCCGCAACGGCGTGCACTTCGTCATCGACCAGCACGTCGATCACGCCGTTGCCATGCTGCACCTCGCTCGGACCGATCTGCTCGGGTTTGAACACACCCAAGCCACCCCCTTCGACCATGGCCGGGCCGCCCATGCCGATGTTGCTGCCCTTTGTGGCGATGATCACGTCGCAGCAGCCCAGCAGCGCCGCGTTGCCCGCAAAGCAGCGCCCGGCCACAACGCCCACCACCGGCACCCGGCCGTTGAGCCGCGCGAACGAGGCGAAGGTGGCAAGGTTCAGGCCCGCCACGATGGCGACGTCGACATCGCCGGGTCTGCCACCACCACCCTCAGTGAACAGCACCACGGGCAGCTTGTTTTGCAAAGCCACGCCCAGCATGCGGTCGGTCTTTTGGTGGTTGCGCATGCCTTGTGTGCCCGCCAGCACGGTGAAGTCGTAGGCCATGACCACCACGCGCTGGCCGTTGACGCAGCCGATGCCTGTGACCATGCCGTCCGCAGGGGTGTTGCGCATCAAATCCTCGGCGCTGCGGCGCCGACTTTGTGCGGCCACGGCCAGGGCGCCATACTCGACAAAAGAATCAGGATCACACAGTGCAGCAATGTTTTCGCGGGCGGTGCGCATGCCCATGGCGTGGCGTTTGGCCACAGCTTCTGGGCGAGCAGCGTCTTGGGTGAAGGCCAGGCGCTCGAGCAGTTTTTTCAGATCGGCGCGATCCCTTGGCTGGGCTGAAGCCGTGTCGCTGGCGGCAGCCAGCACTGGCTGTGAGGCCACATCTGACACGGGCATGAGCGAGCACAAGACCTCGCCTTCGGCCACCGTTTCTCCCGCTTGGAAAAACAGCTCACCCACACAGCCCGCCTGAGACGCACGGATTTCGTGCTCCATCTTCATGGCTTCCACAATGACCAGCACGTCGCCCGCTGCCACGGTGGCACCGGGAGCCACCAACCACTGAACCAGTTGCGCCTGAAGGGGGGAATGGATGTTTTGCATCCGATCATTGTGCGGCGCTGCTGCATGCACAGGTGGTCAAGTCCGGGACAATTTTTGAATCCAATCCCTTGCGTTCCACAATGGTTGATGTGCACCATGGACGATGGCAAAGGTCCTGCGTGAACCTTGGATCCCGGGTCTACGCCCGGGATGACAAACACCGGGCTTGCGGCCATCGCTGTCATCCCGGACTCGATCCGGGATCCAGTGTTCACCATGGGTCGAAACGGTAGACTGGCCTTTTTGAACATCCCAGAGCCACACCATGAACTTTGAACCCCTGATCGAGCTGACCCGCAACGGTATCCCCGAATGCCTGCACATGGGCGCCTTGGCCGTGACCGACACCGAAGGTCGGGTTCTGGCCCAAGTGGGCAACCCACACTGGTTGTGCTTCACCCGCTCCACCCTGAAAGCCATGCAGGCCTTGCCCCTGGTGCAGTCAGGCGGCGTGGCGCATTTTGGTTTCACCCCCTCAGAACTCGCCATGATGTGCGCCAGCCACAACGGCGAAGAGATGCACGTCGAGCAGGTCACGTCCATCCTGAACAAAAGCGGCAGCAACACGCGCCAGATGCGCTGCGGCTGCCATGTGCCTTACCGCTTCACCTTTTTTGACCGCCCCATGCCCGAGGGCTTTGCTTACGACGAGCGGCACCACAACTGCAGCGGCAAGCACAGCGGCTTTTTGGCCTATTGCGTGCAGCATGGCTTGCCCACCGAGAGTTACACCGAGGTGGACCACCCGCTGCAACAACAAATCCGACAGGCGGTGGCGCACCTGGCGGGCCTGTCTGAAGAAGAATTGGCGCTGGGCATCGACGGCTGCTCGGCCCCCAACTACGCCATGCCCTTGTCGCGCTTGGCCCGCAGCTACGCCCGACTGGCCCAGCCCGAGTCGGATGGTTTGTACGGCGCGAGCTTGCAACAGCTGGGCGAAGCCATGAGCGCCCACCCCGAACTGGTCTCGGGCACGGGCCGCAACGACGCCGACTTCATGCGGGTCGGCCGGGGCGACTGGGTGACCAAAGTGGGGGCGGACGGGGTGCAGGTGGTGGGCAGTCGCTCTCGTGGGCAAGCCCTGGCCATCAAGATCATGGATGGCAACAAGGCCGCTTTGTTTGCCGCCACCGTGGAGGCGCTAGACCAATTGGGTTGGCTGGACGATGCGCAGCGCCAAGCGCTGGCCCCTTGGCGTGCGCAGGTCTTGCTCAATGTGGCGGGAAGCCCGGTGGGTGAGCGCCGCAGTGTGTTCCAGCTGCAAACGGGCGCCTGACCCGCTGGCCTGGCGCCTTCAGCGTTGGCCAAAAATGGCCGTGCCCACCCGGACCAGGGTGCTGCCCTCGGCAATGGCCGCGGCCATGTCGGCGCTCATGCCCATCGACAAGGTGTCCAGCGGCAGGCCTTGCTGGCGCAGGGCCTCGTACAAGGCTTTGGCCTGGGCATGAACCACCCGCATTTGTTCGTCTGTCTCGGCAGGCTCAGGGATGGTCATGATGCCGCGCAACCGCATTCGCGGCAAAGCGGCCACGGCTTGTGCCAGCGCGGGCAATTCCTCTGGGCTCACGCCCGATTTGTTCTCGCCACCGTCTACATTGACTTGGATGCACACCTGCAAGGGCGGCAGCTCGGCCGGACGCTGCTCGGACAGGCGCTGGGCAATTTTGAGTCGGTCCACGCTGTGCACCCAATCAAAGTGTTCGGCCACCAGGCGGGTTTTGTTGCTTTGGATCGGCCCGATGCAATGCCATTCCAGGGGCAAATCGCGCAGGGCAGTGATCTTGTCCACTGCTTCCTGGATGTAGTTTTCGCCAAAGGCGGTTTGCCCGGCCGCATGGGCTTGGCGCACGGCATCGTCCCCCCAGGTCTTGGAGACGGCCAACAATTGCACGCTGCTGGGCTCGCGCCCAGCCGCTTGGCAAGCGGCTTCAATCTGCGCCCGCACACGGGTGATGTTGTCGGCTATCGAGGGGTTCATGCGCTGAGCGTACCAAAAGTGCCCCTGTCACCTCGTGGTCACGTCAAAGCACCCGGTGCGTGCCAGAACACCCACGGGCTGCCAAAATAGCTTTTTTTCCACTTCACCACGAGACAACCATGAGCCAAATTGCTGCCAAAACCTACGAAGCCACCCCCGCCAAAAAAGTCGCCTTTTTGGGCTTGGGCGTGATGGGTTACCCCATGGCGGGCCACCTGGCGCGTGCCGGGCACCATGTCACCGTGTACAACCGCAGCGCCGCCAAAGCCGCTGCTTGGGCCGCCGAATGCCCCGGCAACGCCACCGCCCCCACACCGCGCGAGGCGGCAGCGGGTGTGGACAT
>JANQXJ010000178.1 GCA_030729445.1 Limnohabitans sp.
GTTGGTAGCAGTTAAATCACATGGCCTTGGACAACGACAGCACCATGCGGTTGTCATTGGAAAATGCGTAGGCCGCCTTTTTGGTTGCGCCCACAAAGGCGCTACCCAGGTCTTAGTCACTAAGCAGAGACCATGCCAAGGCATGGCTGAGGACTGAAATCAGAGCGTTAATGGGCCGCTTGCACTCTGAAGCCGAACCCATGCAATTGCAAACCGACGGGCACAGGGCCCGCTTTGGGCTTGGTGGTTCGGTGCACGCAAAACGCACCAAGTCGGTGCCACTTGACGATATTGGGCTCAGTTTGGTGCGCCAACCCATCAGGTCGGGCTTGGCCGTATGGACATTCACCTTCGCGGTGCACGCAGGTCCTTGGCGGCAGTTGCCCACAAAACCATAGGCCTCCTCTACACTGGTACCCATAAAAATGAGGGAGGACAAGACATGGCCCTGGCCACCATCCACAGCCGCGCCCTGGTGGGCCTGGCCGCACCGGCCGTCATGGTCGAGGTGCATCTGGCCAACGGCCTGCCCAGCTTCACGCTGGTGGGGCTGGCCGATGTCGAGGTCAAGGAAGCCCGCGAGCGCGTGCGCTCGGCCCTGCAAAACAGTGGGCTCGACTTTCCGCACAACCAGCGCATCACCGTGAACCTGGCCCCGGCCGATTTGCCCAAAGACTCGGGGCGGCTGGACTTGCCGATTGCGCTGGGCATCCTAGCCGCCAGCGGCCAGATCGATGCCAGCAAGCTGGCGGGCTATGAATTTGCAGGCGAGTTGTCGCTGTCGGGGGAGTTGCGGCCGGTGCGCGGTGCCTTGGCCATGAGCTTGGTGCTGCGTCAGCAGCGTGTGCGCACCCGGCTGGTGCTGCCACCGGGCAGCGCCGAAGAAGCGGCTTTGGTGCCCGATGCCGAAGTCTTCCGCGCCCAGCACCTGCTGGATGTGGTGCAACAGTTTTTGCCGCCCTCGAGCGAACCGCCGCCCGAGCCCACGGACGGCTGGGCCCGCATGGCCGCGCACACGCCCAGCGCACCACCGCGCTACGCGGACCTGGCCGACGTGAAAGGCCAAGCGGGCATCAAGCGTGTGCTGGAGATCGCCGCCGCCGGAGGCCACTCCTTGCTCATGGTTGGCCCACCGGGTTCGGGCAAATCCATGCTGGCGCAACGTTTTGCAGGCTTGCTGCCGCCCATGTCCATTGAGGACGCGTTGGAGTCAGCGGCCATCGCCAGCCTGGCCGGGCGCTTTGAGCTCAGCCGATGGGCGCAGCGCCCCACAGGCCAGCCGCACCACTCGGCCAGTGCGGTGGCTTTGGTGGGCGGCGGCTCGCCTCCCCGGCCGGGCGAAATTTCGCTGGCGCACCATGGCGTGCTCTTTCTGGACGAGCTGCCTGAATTCCCAAGGGCGGCCTTGGAGGCCCTGCGAGAGCCACTGGAGACCGGCAGCATCACCATCGCCCGAGCGGCACGGCGGGCCGAATTTCCGGCACGCTTTCAATTGATCGCGGCCATGAACCCCTGTCCCTGCGGCTACTTAGGCAGCGCCACACGGGCCTGCCGCTGCTCGCCCGACCAGGTCAGCCGCTACCAAGGCAAGCTGAGTGGCCCGCTGCTGGACCGCATCGACCTGCACATCGAAGTGCCCAGCCTAGGCGCACAAGACCTGTTGAACGCCCCGCCGGGCGAGAGCACCGAAGCCATAGCCGCCCGCAGCGGGGCCGCCCGCGAACGCGCCCTGGCCCGCCAGGGCTGCACCAACGCCGCGCTGCAAGGCCAGGCCATCGACACCTATTCACGTTTGGACGACAGCGCCACCGCCTTGCTGCAAAAAGCCGCCGCCAAACTCGGCTGGAGCGGGCGCAGCGTGCACCGCAGCCTCAAAGTCGCTCGCACCATCGCCGACTTGGCGGGCAGCGACACCATCGCATCGGTCCATGTGGCCGAGGCCCTGCAGTACCGGCGGGTGCTGCAGGGGCAGTGACAGGGGCACGGATAATGCCGCCATGTCCAACACCAGCGCATACGCTCTGAGAGCCAGACAACTGGGGCCCTTCAGCGTCTGGCTGTCCCTGCCCCAGCTGATCACCTGGGGGAGTGTTTTCTACACCTTCTCCTTGCTCATGATGCCTCTGGAGGCCGAGCTGGGCATGGGCCGGGCCGAGTCTTCGCTGGCCTTCAGCCTGGCGCTGCTGGCCGAAGGGCTGATGGCTTTCTGGGTGGGTCGTTGGATCGATGCGGGGCACGAGCGGCGGGTGATGACGCTGGGCTCGGTGTGGGTGGGCCTGGGGCTGCTGGGGCACAGCTTTGTGACATCGTTGGCGGGCTTTTACGCCGCCTGGATCTGGCTGGGCCTGGGCATGGCGGCCACGCTCTACACCCCGGCGTTTGCCGTGGTCACGCGCCGTTTTGCCCAAGACTTTCGCCGCGCCATCATCACGCTCACGTTTTTGGGTGGCTTGGCCAGCACGGTGTTTATTCCGCTGTTTGCCTGGTGGATGGACTTGTGGGGCTGGCGGCAAGCCCTGTGGGCGTTGGCCGCGCTGCAGCTGCTGGTGTGTGCGCCTTTGCACGGCTGGCTGCTGCACGGGGCGCCGCGCCCAGAGGCCCGCCACACCGACCGCACACAAGCCAAGCAAGGCGCCATCGCCGACACGCCGAGCCCTACGGTTCCAGTGACTGTGCCAGTGACCGTGCCCGTGCGCGAACACCTGCGCCACGCGCCGTTTTGGCTACTGGCCTTGTTCATGGTGCTGACCATGTCGGTGACCTCGGCCCTGCCCGCGCACATGATCGCCTTGCTGCAGGAATCGGGGCTGACCCCCGCTTGGGTGCTGGCCATTCCGGCGGCCATTGGCGTGATTCAGGTACTGGGGCGCTTGGTGCTGTTCGTGTTCGAGCGTTATTGGGATGTGCATGCTGCCAACCGCTGGATTCCGACCCTCATCCCGGCCGGGATCGTGGCCTTGTTGATTGGTGGGCTCAGCCCCTTGGCCTCGTTGCTCTTTGTGCTGCTTTACGGCCTGGGCAACGGCATGAACACCATCGTCAAAGGCACGGCCATGGCGCAGTACGTGAGCCGCACACATGTGGGGCAGCTCAACGGCTTGCTGGGTTTGCCGATTGCGCTGGCCCGGGCTGCGGCACCCTTGATCCTGGGTTTGCTGTGGTCGCCGCAGCACGGCTACACCCTGGCGCTGTGGTGGCTGCTGGCGGCCAGTTTGCTGGGCACTGGGGCGCTGTGGGCGGCGCAACGCTTTGCCCTGAGAGCACCCACATGACTTGGGCTAGGTCTGGCTCAAATGCCGACGCGCTGCGGCCTTGACAGCCTCGGTCAGGCGCTGGGCTGAAGGGGCCTCTCGCGCCCAGTGCTGCCAATACAGCGCCACATCCACCGTCGCGCCGGGCAGCAGCTCCTGCAAAGCTTGGGCAGGGTCAGTCTGCAGCACAGCGCGTTGCGCCAAGTGCTGCTCGGGCACCATGCCCCAGCCCAGGCCCAGTTCGATCGCGGTCTCGAAGGCTTCGACCGCCGGGGCAAAGTGACGCGGGTAATGCGGCTGCTGCAGGCCAAAGTGTTGGGCCAAAAAGGCGTCTTGCAAGGCGTCCTTGCGGTTGAAAATGACCGCAGGCTGCGCCAGCATTTTGTGCAAGGACACCGCACCGCTGGGCGTTTGACAGCGCTTGACCACCGCAGGTGTGGCCACACAGCAATAACGTAGGGTGCCCAGCGGCTCGGCCACACAGCCACGCATCGGCTCGGCCAGGGTGCTCACGCAGCCGATCACATCCCCGCTTTTGAGGGCGTCGTGCGTGTGGTCCTGGTCGTCGATCAGGATTTCGAGCAACAAATGGTGCTTCAAAAGCAAAGGGGCCACGCCGGGCAAAAACCAGCTGGCCACCGAGTCGGCATTCACCGCCACACTCAGCGATTGCCAGCGCTGCGCCTGGCGCACACCGCTTGAATTAGACGTGCCTTGCAAGCCTCCCAGCAAGTCGGCTTCCATCATGCGCACTTGTTTGACATGGGCCAGCAGACTCTGCCCCGCCGGAGTGGCCCGCACCTGCTTGCCCCGCACCAGCAGGCGCTGGCCCAAAGTGTCTTCCAGGGCCTTGATGCGCAAGGACACCGCCGCCAGCGTGAGCGACAAGGCTTGGGCCGCCGCACCAAAACTGCCGTGCTCCACCACGGCGGCCAAGGCTTCGAGTTGACGGGCGTCGAGCATGTACTTGTTAAAAATAAATTGAGTGACGTGAGTTTAATTGAAGATGGTTTAAATCAATGGGCTTCAACCGCACACTCACGGCCATTCACCAGCGACCCACTTAGGTTGCCCCGCATCACAACGCCTGACACGGCCCCCGGAGATTCCCATGGTTCTGAGCTTTCCCACCTTCACCGCTGGCATGGTGCTGAGCATTTCGCTGATCATGGCCATTGGCCCGCAAAACGCGCATGTGCTGCGCATGGGCCTGCAGCGCCAACACCTGTGGCTCACGGTGGCGGTCTGCGCCGTGGCCGACATCGCCTTGATTGGCTTGGGCGTGCTGGGTTTGGCGCAGCTGGGTGGCCTGTCCGACAAACTGCACGGCGCACTGGTGGGCGCAGGCATGCTGTTTCTGGCGGTCTATGGCTGGCAGGCGTTTCAGCGGTTTTTGCGGCCCCAGGCATTGGCACTCAATTTGCCCTCAGCCGGTGAAATCAGCGCATCCAGCAGCCCCACAAGCGGCAGCCAGCCACAGCCCGTCTCCGTGTCGCGCCGCCAGGCGGTGTTGTCGGCAATGGCCTTTTCATGGCTCAACCCACACGCTTGGCTGGACACGGCTGTGCTGATCGGCACCGCTTCGCTGGCCTATGGGCAAGGCAGTACTGTCTTTGGCTTAGGCGCGGCGGCAGGTTCGATGCTCTGGTTTTTGCTGTTGGGCACTGCCGCCTTCTGGTTGGGCAGGCGCCTGCATTCCCTGCACATCTGGCGAGCACTCGACGGCGCCGTGGCGCTGATGATGTGGGGCACAGCGCTGTGGCTGGGCTTCAGTTTGGTTTGAGGCTGAGCCCACCAGTATCTTGAATCCTGAGCGCCTCAGCGCGTCAACCAACGCCGCGCCGCAAAACTCAGCGCGTCCACACAAGCCACCATGAGCAGCATGGCCGCCAAAATGGTGGCGGTCTTGTTCATGTGGAACAGCCCCATGTGGAAAGACAACAACTGGCCCAAGCCCCCAGCGCCCACCACGCCCAGCACCGCGGCGGCGCGGATGTTGTTTTCCCAGCGGTAAAGCGTGTAGCTCATGAGCTGCGGCAACACCTGCGGCAAGGTGGCATAAAAAAACACACGCATCGGCCCCACGCCCTGGGTGCGCAAGGCGTCGCCCGGCCCGGTGGGCACGTTTTCCATGGCCTCGGCAAACAAGCGGCCCAGCACGCCGCTGGTGTGCAGCGCCAGCGCCAGGGTGCCCGCCATGGGCCCCAAGCCCGCAGAGATCAAGAGCAAAGCGGCCCACACCAATTCAGGAATGGCACGCAAGGCGTTAAGCACCCAGCGTGTGGGGCTGCGCAGCCATGCCGGGTCTTGGGCGGACATGCGGCTGGCGGGCACGGCCAGCGCCAGGCCCAGCACCGCCGCGATGGCGGTGCCCAGCGCCGACATGGCCAGCGTTTCCCAAGCTGCCCAGGCCACCTTGTTGACAAACACGGGCGAGAAGTCAGGCGGAAAAAACTCGGCCACAAAGCGGCCCATGCTGCGCGCCGCTTCCATCGATGCAAATGCCGCCCAATCGAGCTCCAGCGACACAAAACTGGCCACCACCAGAACCAGCAGGGCGGCTGTGAACCAGCAGGCGCGGCAGCGTGCATCAAAAATGGGTGGCGGCAATTTGTAGGGCGGGTTGGCCGCTTCGCGAGAGAAGGGCTTCATGCCAGCGCCTTTCTCAGCCAAGCGCTCACGCGGTCGGCCAGTGCCACCAGCGCAATGAACACCAAGAGCAAGGTGGCCACTTCGCCGCCATTGAACATCTTCATCGAGTTGTCCAGTTGCTGGCCCAAACCACCCGCACCCACAAAGCCCAGCACCACCGAAGAGCGGATCGCGCATTCCCAGCGGTACACGGTGTAAGACGCGAGTTCTGCCGCGTGGCTGGGTAAGAGCGCGTACACAAAGGCTTGCAAGCGTCCGCTGCCGTTGCGCATCAGCGTTTGGGTGGCGTGGCTCTCACCACTCTCCAAAATCTCGGCATACACCTTGCCCAGCATGCCGCCGTAGGTCAGTGCAATCGCCAGCACGCCCGCCGTGGGTCCCAGACCCACCACACGCACAAACACCAGCGCCCAAATCAATTCAGGAATACTGCGCAACACAATCAAGGTGGCCCGCACACACCAGCGCAACACCGCTGGCCAACGGTCCATGCGGCCGGACAAGGCCGACAGCGACAAGACCCGCGTGGCCAACAAACTCAAGGGCACGGCCAGCACCAGCGCCAGCGTCACGCCCGCAGTGGCCATGGCCACGGTGCGCCAGGTTTCGCGCACCACCATCTGCATGAATTCGGTGTGGTGCACCAATGGCCAAAAGCTGCGCACAAAGTCGGCTGTGACCTTGCGGTTTTCGGGCTCCCACAACACCCAAGGCCGAAACTCGGTAGCCACAGCCAGCGGCCACAACAGCACCAAGGCCAGGCTCAGCCAAAACACCCGTGCGGCAAAAGCCGGATCACGCGCAGGCGCCATGGGGCGCGGGCGGACAACGGGCAAGGGAGACACGGAGGCGGACATGGGCGGTGCGTGGCGTGTAAGACCTGGCCGCGTCAGCGGCAATGCATCACCACGGGCGCGGGCGCGTCAGGTGCAGCGTCTGTCAGCGCCACAGGCAACACCTCGCCACGCAACTCGTGTTCGTACTGGTCGTACAAATGCGCCAGGCGCTCGGGGCTCACCTGTGCAGAGGGCAAGTCAAACACCAGCTGCCCATCACGCAGGCCAATGATGCGCGGGAAGTGTGCCAGCGCCATGTCCACTTGGTGCAGCGTGGCCACGAGCGTGACCTGGCGCTCGGCGGCCAAGTTGACCAAGGCCGACATGGCCATGCGGGCCCGCATCGGGTCGAGCGCCGACAAAGGCTCGTCGATCAGCCACAGGCTGGCCGGGGCCAACAGGGCGCGGGCCAGGCCCACACGTTGGCGCTCACCGCCTGACAGGCGGTCCACACGATCGAACAATTTGTCGCCCAAATCAAAGTGCACCAGCGCTTCGTAAGCGGCCGGGATGTCGGTGGGATAAAACAAGGAACGCAAACTGGCCCACAAGCCCATGCTGGGCAACCGCCCAGCCAGCACCGAGGTCACGACGCGTTGGCGCGGTGGCAGCGGCGGCACCTGCGGGGCCAAAAACAACTGACCGCGTAAACGGCGTAACGCGCCAGCCGATTGTGTCCAAGGGTTCACGCCCGCCAATTGCAGCGTGCCTTGGGTGGGCGGCTGGGCACAGGCCAGCACCTGCAGCAAAGTGGTCTTGCCCGCGCCTGAGGGGCCAATGATGGCCACCTGCTCGCCTGCGGCCAAGCGCAGGTTCAACGCACGCAAGGCCGCTGGCGCACCGGGCAAGGCTGCCGGATGCCGGGCCTCCAGGCCCAAAAGCTCGATGTTCACCGCGCTGCCGCTCAGGCTTTAGAGCAAGCCCGCGCTGCGTGCGGCCGACTCCAGGCCCTTGTAGTTCTCGGGCGTGGTGGAGATGTAGCGGGTCGAGCGGTTGAGCTTCAGAATCTCGGCGTGCTCGGGGTTGGCGGGGTTCAGGGCCAGCAAGGCGGCTTTGATTTTTTCGCGCAAGTCGGCAGGCATGTCGGCGTGCACCGACCAGTTGTAGTTGAAGTAAGGGGGCGTGGTGTAGAACACGTTCACGGCTTGGGTGTCGACCTTGTTCTCGGCCACGAACTTTTTCCACACGGTGATGTCGAGCGCTGCGGCATCGACCTTGCCGCTGACCACCGAAGCGATGGTGGCGTCGTGGGCGCCACTGTAGGCGATGCGCTTGAAGTCTTTTTCAGGTTCGATCTTGGCTTGCAGCAAGAAGCTGCGTGGCATGAGGTGACCCGAGGTGCTGCTTTGTGAGCCAAAAGAGACTTGCTTGCCCTTCATGTCGGCCAGCGTCTTGATGCCCGAATTGGTCTTGGCGATGAACACCGACTGGAAACGTGTGTCTTCTTCGCGCTGGGCCAATGGCACGATCTTGCCACCCGAACGGATATTCGCCTGCACAAAGGTGAAGCCACCAAACCAGACCACATCGACCTTCTTGTTCACCAGCGACTCCACGGCGGCGGGGTAATCGGTCACGGGCGTGAACTGCACTTTCATGCCCAGTTGCTTTTCCAGGTAACTGGCCAAGGGCGTGAACTTGCGCACCTGCTCGGTGGCAGCCTCCTCAGGGATGGTGGTCACGCGCAGCGTGGTTTGGGCTTGGGCAGCCGAAGAAAAAGCGGCCTACAAAGCCAACAGACCCATCAAGGCCGTGGATTGAATTTTGGAAAATATTGAAAAAGACATGACGCAAGCTCACAGAAGTGAGGAACTAAAGAGGAACTTGATTACACCCGAATTTCAAGAACCCCCTGCGCCCAAGGGCCCAAGGGCCCAACTGAGAACTCTCAGTTAAAGCTCAAGTTATTGCATTCATCGCACTCTTCCTGCAACCAGCCAAATTTAACGAACAACGCATGGATCTTGCAGCCCACACAAAAACCCAAAATCGCCTCCAGCCACATGAAACCCAAGCACACCCAAACCATGACCAATGGCAGCCAGCGCGGCAGGTATTGCTCGGTGGTGGGCAGCAACTGCATCGTGGTGACCGTGTTGACAAAGCCAGCGAATTTTTCGGGGTGAAAGAACACCAGGCACAAAGCAATCATGCTGGCCCCAATGCCCCAGGCAAAACGCTTGGGGGCCAGCGGTTTCCAAACCGCTGGGGCGCGTCGCGCCAACCAGTTCGACAGCCAGATGGTGGGCGAGAGGTAGGAAGTTTTGACGCTCATGCCCGCCAGCATCTCGAACAAGGCGTACAACAAGAACCAGGTTTGTACCGTGTAATCGTAGGTGCGCCGAACCGCCTCGACCATGTACAAAATGCGCCCGTCAAAATCGGTGTCAAAGGTGTCACGGATGACGTTGCCCGTGACGTTCCAGCGCGTGCCAAAGACAATGTCCACCAGCGTGAACGCCATGAAAATCGGCACAACCAGCATGATGCCTGCCCGGATGCGCACCGCCGTTTCGTTCAGGTAGGGCTGCACATCGTCGCGGCTGCGAAACCACACATAACGGGTGTCAGGCACAGTGAATGTGGCGGCGGGGGTGTTCATAGGCATCTCCTTGGACTGTTGTGGTGTGCTTCTGGCATGCCGGGCAACACATCAGAAACGACTTATTTAAGCCATCATTATGCGCACTATTGAACGTTTGAACAGGTCCGGGAGGTGTGTGCTCTTGGTTTCGCAACGCGATGCTGACCCCTTTTGCCATAGCATGGCCGCATGACCACCCCCCAATTCATTCAGCTCTACCAGCACAACGCCGGCGCTGTGGCTCAAGAGCTTTTGCAGGGCCTGAGTGCACCACAGGCTTTTACCTCGCCCAAATACCTGTACGACGCGCTGGGCTCGCGCCTGTTTGAGGCCATCACCGAGCTGCCCGAATACGACCTGACGCGCACCGAAGCGCAACTCATGCGCCTGCACAGTGCCGACATGGCACTGCACATGCCCGCAGGCGCTTGCTGGATCGACTTGGGCGCCGGCAACTGCGAAAAAGCCGGGCGCATGCTGGGGCCCCTGCAGGCCGGGCGCTACGTGGCGGTGGACATTTCGGTGGACTTTGTGCGCCAAGCCTTGGACAGCCTGCAGCGCCAGCACCCAGACCTGGCCATGGCGGGCCTGGGCACCGACTTTTCGAGCGGTCTGGAATTGCCAGACGCCTTGGGGCTTGACTCGGCACAAGCACGCGTGTTGTTTTACCCGGGCTCGAGCATCGGCAACTTCACGCCCGATCAGGCCCTGGGCTTTTTGCAAAGCCTGCACCACGCTTGCGGCACGGCACTGGGCAGCGGTTTGCTGATCGGGGTGGATTTGCTCAAAGACGCCGCCGAATTGGAAGCGGCCTACGACGACGCCTTGGGCGTGACCGCGGCCTTTGACCTGAATTTGCTGCTGCACATCAATCGCTTGGTGGGCAGCAACTTTGTGGTGCGCGACTGGCGGCATTTGTCGCGCTTCAACGCCGAGCAGTCGCGCGTGGAAATGCACCTGCAAGCACGCCATGCGGTCCAGGTTCAGTGGCCGGGTGGCGAGCGGCTGTTTGCGGCAGGCGAGACCATCCACACCGAAAACGCCTGCAAATGGACAGTGCCAAACTTTGAAGCTTTGCTGCGCTCAGCAGGCTTTGCCCAGACCCGCGCCTGGACCGATCCGGCGCAGCGCTTTGCGGTGTTCTGGGCCGTGGCCTGAGCTTGTCGCGCATTTGATTGGACCTCATCACGGCCCTGTCCATAATGAATTCGACCCAGCGATCTTGCTGCGTACAAATTCAATGACCAGGAGACTTGCATGTTGAACGATCTGAAAGACAAAGTGGTTTTGATCACCGGCTCCAGCACCGGCATCGGGGCTGCAGCGGCAGTGGCTTTTGGCAAGCAGGGGGCCCGTGTCGCCGTGCACTACAACAGCAGCAAAGGGCCGGGTGAAGAAGTGCTCCAGGCGGTCAAGGCCACGGGTGCACAGGCCATCTTGCTGCAAGGCAACGTGCTCGAAACCAGCCAATGCCACCGCTTGGTCGAAGAGACCGTCAAAGCTTTCGGTCGCATCGACATCCTGATCAACAACGCCGGGGCCTTGGTTCAACGGGTGCCCATTGAAGAGATCACCGATGAGTTGTTTGACAATGTGGTGCATCTGAACGTGCGCTCCGCCATGATGTGCACCGCCGCTGCAGTGGCCGCCATGCGCCGACAAGGCGAAGGCGGTGTCATCATCAATGTCACTTCGGTCGCGGCAAGGCATGGGGGTGGCACAGGTGCATCTCTTTATGCCGGCTCCAAAGGCTTTGTCTCCACCATGACCAAAGGCTTGGCCAAGGAACTTGTCAAAGACAAGATCCGCGTCAACGCGATTGCCCCCGGCGTGATCACCACCCCATTCCACGAGCGCTTTTCGACACCCCAAATGTTGGAAGGCTTCAAGGCCACGATCCCGATGAACCGCTTGGGCACCGCGGACGAGTGTGCAGGCGCATTTTTGTATTTGGCTTCCGAGCAGATGTCGGGTTATGTGACCGGTCAGGTCATCGACATCAACGGTGGGCAGTACATGCCCTGAGTGTCAGTGCATTGAGGGGTAAAGCACGGTCACGCGCCACAAAGTGCGTGGCCGGGTCAGATCAATCAAGGGCGCGCTGTGCAGCAGCAAGGCGTTGTCCCAAATGATGACATCGCCGTTTTCGTAGTTGTTGGTGTAGCAATATTTTTCTTGCGTGGCGTGTGCGGCCAGTTCGCGCAAAAGATCCAGCGCCTCGTCATCGGGCATGCCTTCGATGCCAAACGAACTCCCGCTGACCGCATAGAGCGCCGGCTGACCCGTGAATGGGTGCAACCTGACCAGCGGGTGACGCACCCAGTTAACCCTTTGGGCTTGCTCGGCGTTGAGCACCGACGCCACGCTTCGGGATTGTTTGTCCAAGTCATCGCGGTTGCCATAGTGGTGCTTGACCACGAGGTCTTTGATTTTGACTTTCATCTCAGACGGCAAATCGGCATAGGCCTTGGCCTGGTTGGCAAAGGTGGTGCCGTTGGGCGCGGCTGGTACATCTTTCGCATGCAGGATGGTGCACCGCGCCACATCGTCCAGATAAGAATAGTCGGTGTGGAAGTAAGTTCCAGCATCCACCAGCCCAGTCGGTTGGCCATTTTTGAACACATTTGACAGCATCAGGATGTTGGCATCTTCCGGGTGATGGAAGGTATCGATCACATGCGGCGAAGGCCGCCCCCATTGCCGGGCAAAACTCACCATTTGGGATGCCGTGAGTGACTGGTTCTTGACCACCACAAAACCATGACGATGCAAGGCGTCGGCCAAGCCCTGGCGTTGCTCGGCATCCATGGCTTGTGACAGGTCCAGGCCCTCGATGCAGGCGCCAAGAACATCGCTCAAAGGTTTGGCCAAGAGCATGGGAAGTCGCTTTCCTCAGTTGATCATTTCAGGGGAAAAAATGCGAGGCAGGAACAAGGCAATTTCAGGAAAAACAATGACCGCAAAAAGCACCAACAGCATGGGTACAACCATGATCATGGTGTCCTTGATCGCGAATCGCAACGGCACCTTGGCCACCGCGCAAGAAATCATCAGACACATCCCATAAGGCGGCGTGACCAGCCCAAAGGCCAAAGCCAAAATACCCACAATGGCAAAGTGAACGGGGTGCATGCCCACCGATTGCGCCAAAGGCTGCAAGGTGGTGCCCACGATGATGATGGCCGGAATAGCATCCAGGAAGCAGCCCACAATCAAGAAAGCCGCCGCGATGAACAAACCCACACCGATCACGCCCATGCCCCAGGTCTGCACATTCGCCAGCAAGGCCTTCGGAATTTGGTAATAAGCCAACAACCAACCAAAAACAGAAGCGGTTCCAACGCAAAACAAAGCCACAGCCGAAAGTTTCCCCGTGTCCAGCACGGCGGCGATGAATTGCTTGAAGCCCATCTCACGGTAAAAGAAGAGAGACAAAGCAGCCGCGTACAAAACGGCAGCGGCGGCCGACTCAGTGGCAGTGAACCAACCGAGCAAAATACCGCCCACAATGATCACAGGCGTCAGCATCGCCGGAATGGACACACCGGCTGATTTGACAATTTCCATGATGTTGGCGCGTGGATAAACCGGATAGTTGCGCTTGACAGAATAAGCGTGCACGGTGGCCATTTGCGCCAAACACAACAGCACCCCCGGAACAATGCCTGCCAGATACATGGCACCGATCGAAGTGGAGATCACCCCACCCCAAACCACCATCAAAATGGACGGGGGAATGATGACGGCCAAGACCGACGACACGGCTGTGACGGCAATCGAAAATGACAGGTCATAACCCTCCTTGACCTGTGCCTCGATGAACAGCTTGCCCTGCCCGGCTGCGTCGGCGCTCGCCGAGCCAGAAATTCCAGCGAAAAAGACCGACAGCAAGACGTTGACTTGCGCCAGCCCCCCGGGGAAATGCCCAACCAAGGCCCGAGACAAACGCATCATCCTGGAGGTGATGCCGCCGCCATTCATCAAGTTGGCTGTCAACAAGAAAAATGGGACTGCCAGCAAGATGAACGAGTTGTACGTCTTGAAGGTCTCATTGAACAGGACCATCGGGGACAGCCTGGGCTCCAACAACAACACCGGCAAAGATGCCAGACCCAAGGCAAAGGCAACCGGAACCCGTATGGCCAGAAGAATGAAAAAGCCACCAAATAGGATCAGTGCAGCCATTCCTGGCGAAAACATGACTGAGCTCAAACCGCTGACTCCTGGTTCACACTTTCATCGCCAATCGACGGACTGAACATGTGGTTTAACAAGAAAACCATCCAAAGAAAACCCGAAATGGGCCAGGCGATAAAAATCCACCACATGGGCATGTCGGCCAGCTCCGAGGTCTGGTTCCAGCCGAACTGCGTGAATTCAATGCCCCAGTAAAAAATCACGGCTGAAAAAATCAGCATGAAAAACTGGCAAATGAACAACAGGCGCCTGTTGGCCTTGGCCGACAGTTGGGGCAGAAAATCCACGTCAAAGTGCATCTTTTCACGCACCCCCAAGGTGGCGCCCAACATGATCAACCAGACAAAGAAGAAGCGGCTCATTTCCTCCGTCCACATGTAGCGCGGTATGAAGTCGGTGTACCTGGAAAAAATCTGCAGACTCACAGGCACAAGCAAAAGCAAAACCGTGAAGATCAGAAGAAAAGACAGCAACGCATCGATCAGGAACAGCAACTTTTTCATGAGCAACTTCGCAGGTCAACAAGCAAGGCGGCAGCCAGTTGGCCACCGCCCCCGATCATCAGATCACTTCAATGCATTGATCTTGGCGTAAATCGCATCTGCACCCACCTCTTTGGCGTAAGCGGCCATGACAGGATCCACCAGTTTTTGCATTTCAGCACGCTGTGCAAATGGCACCTGCTTGAGCTTGCCCTCCTTGGCGTATTTGTCGAGCTTGGCCTGATCTTGAGACGACTCGATCTGACGACCAAAAGCACCGGCCTCCTTGCCTGCCTTCACGATCGCTGCTTGCAAGTCTGCAGGCAGTTTTTTGAGCGTTTTGACCGAGAAGCACAGGGGGCGAATGGTGATGGCATGTCGTGTCATCAGGATGTTGGGGGCCACTTCATAAAACTTCATGGCTTCCACACCAGCGGCTTCGTTTTCACCCGCTTGGATCACGCTGTTTTGAATCGCGTTGTACACCTCGTTGTAAGCGATCACCGTGGGCGTCATGCCCACAGCGCCAAAGGTACGGCTCCAGATGGGGGCGCCTTGAACGCGCACCTTCAGGTTTTTCAGATCGGCCAAATTGCCAGCTGATTTGTTCGAGAAGATGTTGCGCACACCGCCGCCGGCATAACCGATCAATTTGACTTCGGCCTTTTGCTCCACTTCGTCTGCAATCGGCTTGAGAATGTCTTGGTCCAACACCTTATTCCAGTGGTTCAGGTCGCTGAACAAAAACGGTGCATCAATGAAGGGCGCCGCTTTGGAGAAGGTGGACATGTGGGCTGGCGACACAATCGCAAAGTCCACCGCTTTGCCTTGGTTCATGTAGGCAAAGTAATCTTTCTCCAAGCCCAGTTCGCTGTTTTTGTGCAAAACAAAATTAACTGGTTTGCCATAGTATTTTTTGACCAGCTCTTCGAACTTGACCATGGTCTTGGTGAAGGCATGGTCATCACCAAACTGTGAAGCGCCGTGCAGCGTGATGGCCGCTTGCTGCGCATGGGCACTCACGGCCATGACCGAAGAGAGCGCCACGGCCAGCAATGATTTCAAAACTCTCATGTCTATGTCTCCTGTTGTGGTTAGAACAACAACTTTTTTGCGTTGCTGTTTTTTCACTGTAGGCCAAAGCCCCCCCGACAGTCCTGGGGAAAACCATGAGTCATCTCCGCAGCTGTCTCCAATGCGTCCACCCGCACTGGCACGTGTCTGAGCGAAAGTGATAAGTTAACTCTCAAGCTGTGCACAGACAAAGCGTTTTCCACATGTGTCATTCGGGACGAACATGGCGTGGGTACTTTTTAATTCATCACACGAAAGAAGTTCATGAAACACATCGGTTTTATAGGCGCCTCTGGCTTGATGGGTCACGGCATCGCCAAAAATTTGCTGGCCAAAGGTTTTCAGGTTTCTTTGACCGCGCACTCACGGCGCGAGCCTTTGCAAGACCTGATGGCCGCTGGCGCCAAACTGGTAGACCACCATGGCGATCTTTCAGTGTGTGATGCGGTCATCATTTGCGTCACCGGCTCACCTCAGGTCGAGGCCGCTTTGGAAGGCCCCACTGGCTTATTGAGTCAGGCCCGTGCGGGCTTGTTCATCATCGACGCATCCACCAGCGAGCCCGATTCCACTCGCCGCTTGGCGGCACGCTGTCAGGCCGTTGGCATGACGCTGGTTGATGCCCCATTGGCGCGTACGCCGGTCGAGGCAGAAGCGGGCAAGCTCAACACCATGGTGGGCGCATCGCCCGAGGTCTTCGCTCGCTTGGAGCCCGTATTCAAAGCCTATTGCGAAAACATCTTTCATGTGGGCGAAATGGGCGCGGCACACGTCATCAAGTTGCTCAACAACTTTCTGGGGCAAGCCATCACCACGGCCACTGCTGAAGCTTTTGCCGTGGGTGCCAAAGCCGGCATTGATGTGGCCCAATTGGTCAGGGTGGTATCTGCCGGCGCGGTCAACTCAGG
This sequence comes from Limnohabitans sp., assembly GCA_030729445.1. Classification (GTDB taxonomy): domain Bacteria; phylum Pseudomonadota; class Gammaproteobacteria; order Burkholderiales; family Burkholderiaceae_C; genus Limnohabitans_A. The sequence goes on from JANQXJ010000178.1 coordinate 15,985, forward strand.
TTTATTTCAGGCCATGGCCAAAACACTCGAGGGTGATTACACCGGCCTGAAGTTCGAACTGAACAACGCCTCCAAAGACTTGCGCTACTACGTGCACCTGACCGAAAGCGTGAAATCACCTTCTCTGGTTGGCACCAGCGTGCACCAAAGTCTGATGACTGCCTGCGCTTTGGGTTATGGCCAGGAGTTGGTGCCTTCTCTGGTCAAGGCGCAAGCGCAAATCAACCAGATCAAAACCGAGCAAGGTCGCGTATGACGCCCCGCCTGGGCATGGCCTTGGTGGGCTTGGGTGCAGCTACCCAGCCCCACCTGCGCAGTCTGCAAGACCTGACCGAGCGCATTGACCTGCGTTATGCCGTCACGCGTCAACCTCACCCCGATCGCATACAGCCTTACACCGGTCCTGTTCGCTTGGTCAGCACAATGGACGAGGCCCTGGCCGACCCACAGGTTCAGGCGGTGATTGTGGCCACGCCACCATCCACCCACTTGGACATCTGTCAGCGCTGCTTCGCGGCCGGCAAGCATGTCTTGCTCGAAAAGCCACTGGAGCTGAACCTGCAGAGGTCGAAACAACTGACAGCGCTGGCCCGGCAAAGTGCGCTGCATTTGGGTGTGGTCTTGCAGCACCGGTTCCGGCCGGCATCGGTGGCCTTGCAGGATGTGCTGGACACAGGACGCCTGGGTGAAATCCAGGCCGCATCGGTGAGAGTGCCGTGGTGGCGCTCTCAAGCGTATTACAACGAGCTGGGCCGGGGCACTTTGGCACGTGATGGTGGTGGTGTCTTGCTGACCCAGGCCATCCACACCCTGAACCTGTTTCAAGCGCTGGTCGGCGTGAAATCGGTCACGGCCTCGGTGGTGAGGCAAACACGTTTGCACCAGATGGAAACCGAAGACCACGTCAGTGCGTTGCTGGTTCTGGGCAATGGGGCCCCGGGTGACCTGATGGCCACCACCGCCATGTACCCTGGTTTTCCAGAAACGATCGAGGTCATCGGTACGCTGGGCAGCGCAAGGCTGAGCGGCGCCGATCTGCAAGTGAACTTTTTGCAAGGTGAGCCCTTGAACGTGCGCAGCGACGGGGGCACCGGCAGCGGTGCCAACATGATGGATTTTTCGCACGAACCGCACCGCGACTTGTTGGCCGATTTCATCGATGCAATCACCCACAAACGAGCGCCTCGTGTCACCGGTGAGGATGCACTGAAAACCCATATGTTGATCGATGAACTTCTGCGCAAAGGACTGGCGTCCACCGCCTGAAAACTCAAAGCTTGACCGAGCGGAACCCCGCAAAAATATCGCGCCGCTCGGGCACAAAGAAGTTGCGGTAACGCACATCGACCACGTTGGCCGAGGTGGCTGCACAGGCTCCACGCAGCACGCGGTGGTTGTGCCACCAAGGCGCTGAATAGTCGCGGTAAGGGTGCACCTCAAAGCCCGGATA
>JANQXJ010000179.1 GCA_030729445.1 Limnohabitans sp.
ACCGTCGTAATTGGCGGTGATGCTGCCCGCGCCGTAGTTCACCCGCTCGCCCACAGTCGCGTCGCCCAAATAGGCCAGGTGGTTGGCTTTGGCGCCTTGGGCCAGGGTAGAGTTTTTGACTTCCACAAAGTTGCCGATATGCACTTCGGCTCCCAGTTGCGCACCGGGGCGCAGGCGGGCAAAGGGGCCAATGAGTGCGCCCTCGCCCACGCTCACGCCGAGTTTTTCACCATCGATGTGGGTGAAGGGGTGGATGACCGCGCCGGCCGCGATGGTGCAGTTGGCAATGACGCAGTTGGCAGCGATCTTCACGCCTTCGCCCAAAGACACGCTGCCTTCAAAAACACAGTTCACATCGATCTCGACGTCTTGTGCACAGACCAGTTGGCCCCGCAGGTCAAAGCGGGCGGGGTCTTTCAAGCGCACGCCTTGTTCCATGAGGCGGTGGGCTTGGCGCAGTTGGTGTGCGCGTTCGAGCTCGGCCAGTTGCACCGGACTGTTCACGCCTGCCACCTGCACAGGGTCGTTGATTTTGTGCGCCACCACCGGCACACCATCGGCCACAGCGAGCTTGACCACGTCGGTCAGGTAGTACTCGCCTTGCACGTTCTGGTTGTCAATGCGGCCCAGCCAGCCCTTGAGCAGCCGAGCAGGCACGGCCATGATGCCGCTGTACACCTCGTGGATCTGGCGCTGGGCCTCGGTGGCATCTTTGTGTTCGACGATGGCTTGCACCGCTTCACCCTGCCGAACGATGCGGCCGTAGCCCGTGGGGTCGGCCATGTCGATGGTGAGCAGCGCCAGCTGCTGGCCGCCACATTGGGCGATCAGGGCTTGCAAAGTGTCGGCTTGGGTCAAGGGCACATCGCCCGACAACACCACCACCACGCCGTCGTCGGCCAACACAGGCACAGCCTGCTGCACGGCATGGCCTGTGCCCAGCTGGGGCTCTTGGCGCACACACTGCACCGTCAGTGCTTGACCCGGAGCCAACACCACCGGCTCCACCTGATCGGCACCGTGCCCGGTGATGACCACGGCCGAGCGGGCATTCAATTGGGCTGCCGTGCCCAGCACATGCTGCACGAGCGGCATGCCCGCCAGGCGCTGGAGCACTTTGGGCAGGCGGCTTTTCATGCGGGTACCTTTTCCGGCAGCCATCACAACCACATCCACGGAAAAAGGAGGTTTCAAACTCATGGCGATCTTTCTCAAACAGCTCTTCAGGGGCATCTTGCTTTGGGCAGCATTATCGCCACACAGCGAGCACAACGGCTTGTTTGAGCCCGAGACGGCCCCGACTTTGGCAATGGGTAGACAATGCCGACATCTTGAACCCTCATTTCGGAGCACGGCATGCGTTCACTTTCCGGCACAACGGCACTGATGGCCCTGACTGGCTTTTTGGCCGGTTGTGGGGGCGGGGGCAGTGACGGAGGCACTCCTGCACCGACAATTTCCGTGACTTGCGACTCTGGCAATTTGTGGGCAGCGCAACCATCGCTCAACGGCACACGCATTCCAGACAACTCTTCCCCCGGTATCACCGTCACTTGGGATAACCAAACTTGTTCAATCCAATCGCTGACCGCAGCCACACTCGACGTTTGCCTGGACCACGTACAACCCACCGAGCTTTTGTGGACAGCTATTCGCCCAGCAACGGGCAGTTCACTGCCCGTCTCAGCACCGAAAAATTGGAACAGCACAGGCACCAGCTGTGACTCAGGGCAAGGAAAACTGCAGCGGATCGATCTTTTGCAGGCTGTACAAAGTGTTGGTGCAGCCCAGGGCAGTTGGAGTCTGCGTGTCAGTGATGGCAGCCCAGGCAACGAGGGCGCCTTGATTCAGTGGCGTGTGAAGTTGCAGGGGCTGCGTTGATGAACCGACTTTTTATCCTGTTGACCTTGCTGATTTTGCAGGGCTGCAGCGCCATCAAGCTCGGTTACCAGCAATTGCCCACACTGTCTTATTGGTGGCTCGACAACACGGTCTCGTTCAGCGGCAACCAGACGCCAGCAGCCAAGGAAGCAATTGACAAGCTTTACCAATGGCACCGCCGTGAAGAGCTACCCGCTTACGCAGCGCTGCTGCAACGCACCGCCGAGATGAGCACTGGGCTGGTACAGCCCGAGCAACTTTGCCGTGTGGTAGTGGAGGTGCAAGCCCGGCTTGATACCCTGATGCGCCAGTCAGTCGCGCAGGCTGCGCCGGTGGCCATGGCGCTGGGGCCACGCCAGCTCAGCCACATGGCACGCCACTGGGAACAGCAAAACGAAGAGTGGGAAAAGGAGTGGCTGCAGGGCGATGCCGATGCCCGCATGGAGCGCCGCCTGGACAAGGCCATCAGCCGTTACAACTCTTTTTATGGCGAATTGAATGCGACTCAAATCGCCTTGGTCAAGACGCAACTGGCGCAGTCCCCATGGACGGCCGAATGGGGGCGGCGCGACCGCCAGCGCCGCCAGCAAGATTTGCTCTCGAGCCTGCAGCGCATCACACAAAACAACATGACGCAGGCTCAGGCCGAGGCACAGTTGTGGGGCGTGTGGCAGCGCTGGCTGCAGCCGCCCGATGCGGGGCAACGTGAGGTGGTGCAGACCCTGTCGCAACGCGCTTGCGAAAACTTAGCGCAGCTGCACAACACCACCACGCCTGAGCAACGCCAGCGGGTGGCGAGGCGCTTGCGCTCTTACGAGCGGGACCTGCTGGACTTGAATCAACCCTGAAGGCCCGCGCTCAAGGTCTGAAATTGGCACGGCGCCTGAAGGTCTGACGCCCTGGCAGCACCTACAAAAAACCCGCCTTGATGAGGCGGGTTTTTTTATGGGGCTGCAGCGGGGTTCAGCTTTGCAGCGCTTTCCACATCTCCATGTCACGCTCGGCCGTCCAGATACGCGGGTTCTTGATGCCGCTGGCCTCGTCATAAGCGCGGGTCACGTCAAACGGCAGGCAGTGCTCGTAAATGAACACATGGCCAAACACAGGGTCCATGCTCTTACGGGTGTGGGCCATGGCTGCTTTGAGGTCCATCTTGGCGGCCACGGCTTCTTTGCCCGCTTGGAACAGGGTGGTCACCCAGCGCTGGGTGTAGTCCAAAGCCTTGTTCACGTTGGCGTTGCCCTTCATGGCTTCGCCGCGGCCCGGCACGATGAATTCGGCATTCAGGGCACGCAGTGCTTCCAGCGTGGCAGGCCACTCTTGTAGTTGCGCGTCGCCCGTGTACACACCGGCTTCGTACTCGACCAAGTCACCCGAGAACAGCACTTTTTCTTCTTCCACCCAGGCAATCGTGTCGCCACGGGTGTGGCCCGGGCCGGGGTGCCAGATCTGCACCACCACGCCGCCCAGGTTGATGCTGAGCTTGCCGGGGACTTCGCCTTTTGTCGGGTTGCCGCCACCGACCACCATGGTCGGCCAGGTCAGGCCGGGAATGCTGTCCGCACCACGGAACAGGCGCGGAAAGCGTTCCATCTCGCTTTTCATGTCTTGTGCGCCGCGCTCTTTGATGAGGTCCAGAGTGCCTTCGCTGGCAATGATCTCGGTCGCGCCTTCGGCCGCGTAGGCGTAAGCACCCAAAACGCGCACCGCGTGGTAGTGGGTCAGCAGCACGTATTTGATGGGCAGGTCGCTGACGGTGCGGATCTTCTTGATCAGGTCTTGCGCCATGGCCGGGGTGGCGGTGGCGTCGCTGACCATGATGAAGCGGTCACCAATGATCACGCCGGAGTTGGGGTCGCCCTCGGCGGTGTAGGCCCAGCAGTGCTCGCTGAGTTGCTCGAAAGTGATCTTCTTTTCAGTCAGGTCGGCCTGGCTGGCGAAGGCTTTGACAGGGGCATTGGTGGCTGCTTTGGACATGGACATTTCTCCGGTCTGTGTAGTGTTGAGATTTTACCTAAACGAAATGCATTACGGATTGTTGAATTTCTAGGCCCGTGCGCCGGGCACATGTTTATGAAGTAAGCAGCGTCCGGATGGGTGCGGGCAGACCCAAATCTGGCCAGGCCTTGGCGTCGACCCACTGCCCTTCGCAACTCGGGTCGGACGGCGCTGAGCCGGTCATGCGCACCGGGTGCAAATGCAGGTCGCGGTGCGTGAGCACATGCTTCCAGGGCGCAATGAACTCAGGCTGCGCCCCTTGTGGCCAAGCTGCGAGCAGCTGCGCTTCTGTCTCAAACACCGGCAAGCTGAACAAGCCCGCCCAAATGCCCGTGTCCGGCCGTTTTTGCAGCCACACCTGGCCCTGCGCGTTGACTGCCCACAGCAGCCACAATGTGGCGCTGCTGCGCTTGAGCTTGCGGGTTTTGACGGGATAGGCCAGCGGCTCGCCTTGTGCTTGGGCCTGGCACACGGTGCTGACGGGGCAGGCCTCGCACTGCGCTTTGCGCGGCAAACACACGGTGGCGCCCAGGTCCATCAGGGCCTGGGTGTAGCGCGGCATGTCGGCCGCGGGCTCAGGCAAGAGGTCTTGCGCCAGCGCCCACAGGGCTTTTTCGTTTTTGGCGACGGCCAGGTCTTCGCCGTAACCCAACACGCGGGTCAGAACACGCTTGACGTTGCCGTCCAAAATGGCGGCCCGCTCGTCAAAACAAAAGGCCGCAATCGCCGCTGCTGTCGACCTGCCAATGCCGGGCAGGGTTTGCAAGTCTTCGGCGCGGCGCGGAAAGGCGCCGCCAAAACGCCCCATCACCTCTTGGGCGCATTTGTGCAGGTTGCGGGCGCGGCTGTAGTAGCCTAAGCCGCTCCACAACGCCAGCACATCGTCTTGCGGCGCGGACGCCAAAGCCGCCACGTCCGGAAAGCGCCCCAAAAACCGGGGGAAGTAGTCCAGCACCGTGCTCACCTGCGTTTGCTGCAGCATGATCTCGGACAGCCAGACGCGGTAAGGGTCACGGGTGTTTTGCCACGGCAGGCCTTGGCGGCCGTGCAGGCGCTGCCAGTCCACCATGCGGCGGGCAAACCCTTCGGTCAAAGTCGTTATGGCTTTTGGCATGTGGGGCAGTAAAAGGTGGTGCGCTGGCCTTGCAGCATCGATTTGACGGGGGTGGTGCACACCCGGCAAGGCTCGCCCGCGCGGCCGTACACCGCCGTTTCCAATTGAAAATAACCGGTGCGGCCCTCGGCGCTGACAAAATCCCTGAGCGAACTGCCCCCCTGCTCCACCGCACGGGTCAGCACCTGCACGATGGCCGCGTGCAGCCGTGCCACCCGGGGTTTGGACAAACGCGAGGCCTTGGTGGTGGGACGAATGCCCGCCATGAACAAGGCTTCGGAGGCATAAATGTTGCCCACGCCCACCACCTCGTCACCCGCCAGCAGCACCTGTTTGATGGGCGACTGGCGTTTTTTGAGGGCTTGGGCAAAAGCCGCCGCATCGAACTGGGCGCTCAAAGGCTCCACACCCAAACGCCCCAGCAGCTTTTGCGCTTGGGGCGAATCTTCACTTGGCGCCCAAACCACCGCCCCAAAACGGCGCGGGTCGTGCAGGCGCAACACCCCACGGTCGGTCACCAAGTCCATGTGGTCGTGCGGGCCAGATTCGGGTTGTGTGGGGGCAAAGTTCAGGCTGCCCGACATACCCAAATGGACAAGCAAAAGCCCCTGGTCCAGATCGAGCAACAGGTATTTGCCGCGCCTGCGCACGCCCCAAATTTGCCGCCCCACCAAGCTTGGGGCAGGCACGCCCAAAGGCCAGCGCAGGGGCTTGCCCATGTGCAGGGCAAGGATCTGGGCCGAGGCAATGCGGTCGGCAAAGCTGCGACGGGTGACTTCAACTTCGGGGAGTTCGGGCATGGGCTCTGGGGCAAAAAGGGACTTGGGCTGCATGGCACATGCCAGCGGGTGGCTGGATTATGATGAAGCCATGAAATTCTGGTTTCGACTCGCCCTCATCTCCTCTTGCGTCTGGAGCGCTTGGGCGCAACCGGCCACGCCAGCCCAAGCGTCCACGGCCCCCACATCAGACAAAGCCCCACCGCCACAATCGGCGCTCGATGCGGCGCTGTTTTACCAGTTGTTGATGGGCGAGTTGAATGTGCGCAGCGGCTCGCCGGGCAGTGGTTTCTCGATCATTTTGGACGCGGCTCGCAAAACCCAAGATCCAGCGCTGTTCCAGCGTGCCGTTGACTTGGCTTTGCAATCGCGCTCGGGTGAGTCGGCTTTGCAAGCGGCGCAAGCTTGGAAGAGCGCACTGCCCGGGTCAACAGAGGCCAACCGTTACGTCCTTCAAATTCTGTTGGCCTTGAACCGGGTGGACGAAGCGGGCAAAGCACTGAGCGTATCGATACAGGATCTCCCAGCGACCGAACAAAATGCAGCCATTGCATCGGTGCCCCGGGTGTTTGCCAGGGTGCAAGACAAAAAAACCGCCGCCGACACGGTCGAAAAAGCCCTGGCCGCGGCCCTGAAACAAAGCAGTACTGCGGCCGCCGCTTGGACCACCGTGGGCCGCATGCGACGCGAAGCCGGGCAACTGGCGCTGGCGGTAGAAGCCACGCGCCAGGGCCACGCGGCCGACGCCTTGGCCCCTGGCCCCCTGATTCTGGCGCTGAGCCTGGCCAGCGCGGCACCGACCGAGATCACGCCCTTGTTGGCCCAGGCCATGCAAGGCAACGTACAGCCTGAGTTGCGGTTGGGCTATGCCCGGTACCTGATCGGCCTGCCACAACAGGCCCAAGCCGTGCAACAACTCGCTCGCCTCAATGCGGAGCACCCCAGCTTTGCCGATGGTTGGTTGGTGCATGGTCTGCTGCTGCAGGAAACCGGGAAACTGGCCGAGGCCGAACAGAAACTGCGCCAATATGTGAGCCTGGCCCAAGCCAACCCCAACAAGGACAACCCAACGGGTCTGGCTGAAGCCCTCATGGCGCTGGCCCAGATGGCGCAGCGCCAAGGCCAACTGACCCAAGCCGAACAATGGCTGGCCCAAGTACCCGTCGAAGTCGATCCGATCAAGCTGGCCAGCCGCCGAGCCGACCTGCTTACCCAGCAAGGCCAATTCGATGAGGCCCGCCAAGTGCTGGCACAAATCAAAACCACCAACACCGAGCAAGCCACGCGCAAAACCTTGCTGCAGTCCATGTGGCTGCGTGAGAACAAACAGGCAGATGAGGCTTACAACTTGCTCAAACAAGCCATGACGGAGCAGCCACAAAACACCGACTTGATGTCGGAGATGGCCATGGTGAGCGAAAAGCTCAAACGCTTTGACGAGATGGAAAGCGTGCTGCGGGAGCTGATGCAACGCAAACCCGAAGACCCCCATGCTTTCAACGCTTTGGGTTATTCGCTGGCCGATCGCAGCGTCCGTCTCGACGAAGCCCGCCAACTCATCTCGCACGCCCTGAAGTTGGCCCCAGAAGATGCCTACATTCAGGACAGCCTGGGCTGGGTCGCCTACCGACAAGGGCGACATGCCGAGTCCTTGAAAATTTTGCAAGCCGCCTTCAAAGCCCGCCCCGACGCGGAAATTGCAGCCCATCTGGGCGAAGTGCTGTGGGTCATGGGCCAGCGCCAAGAGGCGGGTACAGTCTGGCGCGAAGGTTTGTTGCTCAAGGCTGACAACGACACTTTGGTCGAAACCATGAAGCGCTTTCAATTCAAGCCATGAGACCCAGCGCAGACGCCAAAACACCCCCCCAAAAAGGCAAAAGACGGGTTTTGGCCTTGTCCATGTCCATGTCCATGTCCATGGCCATTGCCTTGCTGGTTGCAGGTTGCGCCACACCCCGTTTGAGCCCCGTGGACACCAACGCCTATTGGTCAGGTCGCATGGCCATTCAGGTTCTCAAAGATCCGCCAGAGTCGCTCAGCGCCGGTTTCGAGCTGCAAGGCTCGGCGCAAGCCGGAGAGATGGTATTGCTCAGCCCCATCGGCACCACCTTGGCTCGCCTGGATTGGACGCCTCAAGGCGCTCACCTGGCGCAAGGTCAGCAACAGGTGAGCAGCCCGAGCCTGCAGAAACTGGGGGCTCGCCTCACAGGCACTGAACTGCCGATTGCGGCTTTGTTCGAGTGGTTGGCGGGCCGACCCGCCGAAGCACCCGGCTGGCAGGTCGATTTGTCGTCGCACGCCCAAGGCCGCATCAGCGCCGAGCGGCGCGAACCCAGCCCCGGCGCGGTGCTGCGTATCGCTTTGGACCGGTGAGCATGTGCTTTCTGTCACTGCCAGCTTGGTGATAATCCAGCCATGAAATCGCTGCACGATGTGCCCGCCCCGGCCAAACTGAATTTGTTTTTGCACATCACGGGACGTCGCCCCGATGGGTACCACGAACTGCAATCGGTCTTCATGCTGATCGATTGGTGTGACATGCTGCATTTTGAAAAGCGCTCTGGTGGCGCCATCAGCCGCGAGGACCTCACCATCGCCCTGCCCGCCCAGGACCTGATCACCCGCGCAGCCCACCTTCTGCAAAGCCACACCGGCTGCACCGATGGCGTGCACATCGCGGTTGAAAAACACATCCCCGCGCAAGCGGGCATGGGCGGCGGCTCCTCCGATGCGGCCACTTGCTTATTGGCACTCAACCGCTTGTGGGGAATAAACCTGGGTCTGCCCGCCCTGGAAAAGTTGGGCCTGCAATTGGGCGCAGATGTGCCATTTTTCTTGCGTGGACACAACGCCTGGGTCGAAGGTGTAGGTGAGAAAATCACCCCCATCGCACTGCCCGCCGCTCAGTTTTGGGTGCTCAAGCCCCCTCAGGGCATCGAAACATCTCAAATTTTTGCGCATCCTGACCTCAAACGCGACACAAACGCTGCTACAATATCGGTCTTTGCTGCAGAGACATATGGCTTCGGTCACAATGATCTGCAACCCGTTGCACAAGCTTTGTGCCCCGGTGTTGACCAAGCCGTTCAGGCTCTCAACCAAGCCGGCTTACAGGGCAGAATGACGGGTTCCGGCAGTGCCGTGTTTGCCCATTGCATGGACAGCACCACGAAAGTTTTGGTTCCTGACCTCTTTCTGGCCCGGCTTTGCAGCAATTTGGAAGCTCACCCTTTGCAAGGTTGGGCATCCAGCGATAGTTGATCGGTCGATCGCTGTTTCAGCGGTCAACCCGTGTAGGGGAGTCGCCAAGTTGGTTAAGGCACCGGATTTTGATTCCGGCATTCGAAGGTTCGAGTCCTTCTTCCCCTGCCAAATACGTTCATTCGTACAGGCCCATTTTTTCTGATCGCTGGAATGCTCATGCAGCCTGCTCCAAACACCCCTGACTTCATGCTGTTTACCGGCAACGCCAACCCTGTTTTGGCCGCCGAAATCGCCAAAAACTTGGGCACACAGCTCGGCGCTGTTGACGTGGGCCGTTTCTCTGACGGTGAAGTCACCGTCGAGCTCAAGCAAAATGTGCGTGCCCGCGAAGTCTTTGTGGTGCAACCCACCTGTGCACCCACCAACGAAAACCTGATGGAACTGCTGATCATGGTCGACGCGCTCAAACGTGCATCGGCCGAGCGCATCAGCGCCGTCATTCCTTATTTTGGCTACGCCCGCCAAGACCGCCGCCCCCGCTCTACCCGGGTGCCGATCTCGGCCAAAGTGGTGGCCAATATGCTGCAGGCTGTGGGTGTGGACCGTGTGCTGACCATGGACTTGCACGCCGACCAGATCCAGGGCTTTTTCGACATCCCGGTTGACAACATTTACGCCTCCCCCGTCTTGTTGGGTGATCTACGCCAGCAAAACTACGATGACCTGATCGTGGTGTCACCCGACGTCGGCGGCGTGGTTCGCGCACGCGCTCTGGCCAAACAGCTCGGCTGCGACTTGGCCATCATCGACAAGCGCCGCCCAAAAGCCAACGTCAGTGAAGTCATGCACGTCATTGGTGAGATCGATGGCCGCAATTGCGTGATCATGGACGACATGATCGACACCGCAGGCACCTTGGTCAAAGCTGCCGAAGTCCTCAAAGAGCGCGGCGCGAAAAAAGTCTACGCTTATTGCACTCACCCGATTTTTTCGGGTCCGGCCATCGACCGCATTGCCAGAGGCGAAGCCCTCGACGAAGTGGTCATCACCAACACCATCCCGCTGTCGGTAGAAGCCGCAGCGTGTTCCAAGATTCGCCAACTTTCCGTGGCACCGTTGATCGCCGAAACGATCAACCGAATTGCGCACGGTGAGTCGGTGATGAGCCTGTTCTCCGATCAAGCCTGATCGGTAATAGGCCAACCGTGGCCAGCCGTCCTTGTGGACTGGCTGGCTTTTTTGAGTCAGGGTCGCACTGGTCGCGGTGGATCCTAGAAGGAGAAATGTATGAAATTTGTCGCTTTTGAGCGCGCTAAGCAGGGCACGGGTGCGAGCCGCCGTCTCCGCAATTCCGGTCGCACACCTGGCATCGTTTACGGTTCCACATCGGCCCCCCAACTGATCGAGCTGGACCACAATGCTTTGTGGCACGCCCTGAAAAAGGAAGCCTTCCACGCTTCTATCCTGGACATGGAATTGAACGGTCAATCCAGCAAAGTTTTGCTGCGTGACTACCAGATGCACCCCTACAAGCAGTTGGTCCAACACATCGACTTCCAGCGCGTGGATGCCAACACCACTTTGAACATGAAAGTGCCATTGCACTACAGCGGCCAAGAAGAATCTGAAGCTGTCAAGACCGACAAGTGCACAGTCACTCACGTCATGACCGAACTCGAAGTGGCTTGCTTGCCTGCCAACCTGCCCGAATTCATCGCGGTGGACTTGAAAGGCCTGACCATGGGCAAATCGCTCCATCTGAACGACATCACCTTGCCTGCTGGCTGCAAAGCCATCACCCACGGCAAGAAAAACCCGGTCCTCGTGTCCGTGGTGGCGCCTGTCGAAGAAGTGCTGGTCGCACCTGTGGCCGCTGCACCTGCAGACGGCAAAAAGGGCAAAGGCAAGAAGTAATCTTCTGGCTTGGGGCTTCGGCCCTGCCCCTTCAAGGCCCGCGCAAGCGGGCCTTTTGCTTTGGGGAGATCCTGCGCAAGCACGCTGGGTCGCCTGCAACAAGGATAATCACGCCCCATGATCAAACTGCTAGTCGGCCTGGGCAACCCGGGCAACGAATACGAAGACACGCGCCACAACGCCGGGTTCTGGTGGATCGATGCCATCGCCCGCGAGCTCAAGGTGTCATTGGTGCCCGAGCGCAGCTACCACGGTCTGGTGGCCCGCACCACTGTGAATGGTCAAAACGTGTGGTTGCTCGAACCCCAAACCTACATGAACCTGTCGGGCAAGTCGGTGAGCGCACTGGCCCGGTTTTTCAAAATCCAGCCGCAAGAAATTTTGGTGGCACACGACGAACTCGACATCGTGCCGGGCGAAGCCAAACTCAAACTGGGCGGCAGCCACGCCGGGCACAATGGTTTGCGAGACATCCATGCCCAGCTGGGCACCGCCGATTACTGGCGTCTGCGCATTGGCGTGGGCCACCCGGGCGACAAGGCCGAAGTGGTGAGCTGGGTTTTGAAGAAGCCGATGCTCGAACACCGCAAAGCCATCGACGACAGCATTTTCCGGGCACTGACTGCATTGCCTTTGCTGTTGGCGGGTGACATGGAAAAAGCCATGGTGCGCATCCACACCAGCAAGCCGCCCCGGCCCAAACCTCCGCGTCCGCCCAAAGCACCGAATACCGAAGCACCCGAAATGGGCGCACCCAAACCCGATTGAAGGGGCCTTGGTCCGGTCACTGCGCCTGCAGGCGGCGGTACTTGGCCCAGAGCGATTCCTGGTTTTCGACGTGCTGCGGATTGACAGGAATGCAGGCCACCGGGCAGACCTGCACACACTGGGGTTCGTCAAAATGGCCGACGCACTCGGTGCACTTGGATGGGTTGATTTCGTAAATTTCTTCGCCCAAATAAATCGCTTCGTTGGGGCACTCGGGCTCACACACATCGCAGTTGATGCATTCGTCGGTGATCATCAGTGCCATGGCTGGGGCTCCGCAAAAGTCTGCATCGTGGTCATATCCTGATTATCGGCCACAGGCATCAGCCCGAAAGACTGCAGGGCTGTTGCTTGTCCCAAGGCTTAGTCGGGACAAGACCCTACAAGCTGAACTGCCCAAGCGGCATGCGCCTAAAATGGTCTGCATGATGAATGCCGATTTGCACTGCCACTCCGTCATCTCCGACGGTACCCTCACCCCCGAAGCCCTGGCTGAACGCGCCAAGGCCAACGGCGTGGAATTGTGGGCACTGACCGACCATGACGAGGTGGGCGGGCAAGACCGCGCTCTGGCCGCTGCCCGTGCGCAGGGCCTGCCCTATCTGACTGGTACCGAAATTTCGGTTACTTTTGCCCACCAGACTGTGCACATCGTGGGCCTGGGTTTTGACCCGCACAACACCGCCCTGGTGTCCGGCTTGCGCCGCACCCGTGGCGGGCGCGGAGAACGCGCCCAGGAAATGTCGGACGGCTTGGCCAAGGTCGGCATTCAAAACGCTTACGAGGGCGCCCTGCAATACGTGGGCAACCCCGAGCTGATTTCACGCACCCACTTTGCCAGGTACCTGGTCGAGACGGGCGTGTGCAGCGACACCTCGGAGGTGTTTCGCAAATACCTGACCGAAGGTAAACCGGGTTATGTGCCGCACCGCTGGGCGAGGCTGCAAGAGGCGGTGCAATGGATCACAGAAGCCGGTGGCGCCGCTGTGATCGCACACCCGGCCCGCTACGGTTTCACGCCCAACGAAGAATATGCACTGTTCAGCGAATTCAAGGCGCACGGAGGCCGTGCAGTAGAGGTCATCACCGGCAGCCACTCCTCACAAGAAGCCGTGCGCTACGCCGAAACCGCTCTTGAGTTTGAGCTGGCAGCCTCACGCGGGAGTGACTTTCACAGCCCCGACGAAAGCCGCATTGATCTGGGCGCTTTACCCTGGTTGCCTGGCCAACTGACCCCGGTTTGGGAAATGCTGGCCGACCGCATTCAGTGAATCCTTCGCACCGACACGCCAGCCTTCAGTTAAGGGGTTTGGCAATGGCGCTCAAGTTAAGGTGCATGACCACGTTGTCGTCCAAATCACTTTGTAGTCACTGACTTTAGACTGCCAACATCCATGGCCCAGTTTTTCACCGTTCACCCCGACAACCCCCAAACCCGCCTGCTCAAGCAAGCGGTGGCGTTACTCAACCAAGGCAAGGTACTGGCCGTGCCCACCGACTCCAGCTACGCTCTGGTCTGCCATCTGGACGACAAAAACGCCGCCGACCAACTGCGCCGCATCCGGGAGGTGGACGACAAACACCACCTGACGCTGCTGTGCCGCGACCTGAGTGAGTTGGCCAACTATGCGCGGGTGGATAACCGGCAGTTTCGCGCCATCAAACAAGCCACGCCCGGGCCCTTCACCTTCATTTTGGAAGCCACCAAGGAAGTGCCGCGCCGCGTGAGCCACCCCCAACGCAAAACCATTGGCCTGCGTGTGCCCGAACACAAAGTGCTGCAAGAGTTGCTGTCCCTGCATGGAGCGCCATTGCTGGCCGCCACCTTGATCATGCCCACAGAGGATGACCCTTTGAATGACCCGCAGGAGATTCGCGAACGGCTGGAACACCAGCTGGGTGCGGTCATTGACGCCGGAGCCTGCACTTTGCAAGCCACCACCGTGATCGACATGACCGATGAGCCCGCTCAAGTGTTGCGCCTGGGTCAGGGTGACCCGGCGCTGCTGGGGCTTTGAGCCGAGACTTATTTCAAGTCGCCTGCCAGGCTGGCCAGCGTGTCTGGGGCCATGTCGATGTGTGAAGGATAGTGGGTGTGATCGCACCCAAGCTTGACACCCGCACCCGCCTTGATGGCAGCGCACATGACAGGCTTCAACTCAAAGCGGAGAAAGTGAACCGCTGAGGTCTTTTCATCGGTTTCGCGGTCCAAGTCTTCGTCGGCAATCGCATACACGCGGCCGTGGCCTTCCACCTCCACAAACATGCGGTCTTCCACGCCGATCAACTTGGCCAGCTCGCGACGGCGTTCGTTGATGTCGGTGTACTCGATCATCATGGTGGCTTTCCAGTTGCTGCCGTCCGGCACCAACGGGGCATATGCGTCGATCTCTTGCAAGATGCCTTCTTCTTCGAAGACTTTTTCGATGCGCAGCATCTCCTGGATTTGATAGCGGATGGTGGTTTCGCTCTCGAACTGCACATTGATGTGCTCACCCAACGGCACGCTGCGCAGCTTGCGGTGGGCGATCACCTCGGGCTTATGAACCTTGCGCCACTTGGTGTAAGCCTCCAAGGTCATCAGGGTCTCAGGGGTGATTTTTCCGGTCAGTTGCATGGCAGTGTTCCTTATTTGAGACCGTAGGCTTTGCGCACCAGGGTCAAGGGGTGGTTCAGTTCGGGAGCGCCCAGGCCATTGACCTCAAAGCCTTGGGCAATGTGGTGGCCGCCCAGCGGGCAGTCAGAGCTGATGAAGTCAGGCTTGGAGCCGTCTTTCATGGTGGCCATGGCCTTGAACACGGGTTTGCCGATCTTCATCGCCATCTCGTGTGAGCCTTTCTTGACGCCGTAGGTGCCAGCATGGCCCGAGCAGCGCTCGATGGTGTTGATCTCGGTGTCCGGGATCATCTTGAGCATTTCCTCGGTCTTCTTACCGATGTTTTGCACCCGGCCATGGCAAGGAATTTGGTAACTCACATTGCCCAGCTTTTGCGGGAATTCAGTCTTGAGCAAGCCGTCGCGCTTGCGGGCCATGAAGTATTCAAACGGGTCCCACATGGCTTCTTTGACCAACTGGGTGTCGGCGCAATCGGGGAACATCAAAGGGATTTCCTGCTTGAACATCAAGGCGCAACTGGGCACCGCCGCCATGATGGCAAAGCCGTCTTTGGCGTACTTGGCCAGCACCGGGATGTTGGCTTCTTTGGAGTCCTTGACCGAGTCCAGGTCGCCCAACTCCAGCTTGGGCATGCCGCAGCACTTTTCTTTCTCGACCAGCACATACGGGATGTCGTTGTGGTCAAGGATCTTCAGCAGGTCATGGCCAATGCCGGGCTCGTTGTAATTGATGTAGCAGGTGGAATAGATCGCCACTTTGCCGGGTGTTTTTTCACCATCCACCACTTTGGAGGCCTTGGCATCGGGAGCGCTGGAGCGGAACTTTTGGGTGGCCAAGGAAGGCAGCCAGGCGTTTTTGTCCACGCCCGCCACACTTTCCATGACGCTGCGTGCCGCTTCGGTCTTGTTGAGGGCGTTGACGGCTTGCACCACGATCGGGATGCCCGCAAACGAGCCGTGGGTGTCGGTGGAGGCTAAAAACTTTTCGGCCGCGCCCACTTCGCCTTTTTTGAACTTGATGGCTTTGGCCCGCAGCATGGTGTGCGGGAAGTCCAGATTCCACTCGTGCGGCGGAGTGTAGGGGCACTTGGTCATGTAGCACAGGTCGCACATGAAACACTGGTCCACCACTTTCCAGTAGTCCTTCTTGTCCACACCATCGACTTCCATGGTGCTGGACTCGTCCACCAGATCAAACAAAGTGGGGAAGGAGTTGCACAGGCTCACACAACGGCGGCAACCGTGGCAGATGTCAAAAATGCGCTCGAGTTCGTCGAAGCACTTTTCTTCGTTGTAGAAGTCGGGGCTCTCCCAGCCGAGGGCGTGTCGTGTGGGGGCTTCGAGGTTGCCTTCTTTGGCCATGTTGTGCTCCTTGGGGATTTTTATGGGGTTTTTCTGAAGACTCTGCCGCCAGAACCTTGAGAAAAACCCGCTGCGCCTTGCGGTGCAGCGGGCTCACGGACCGGGGGAATCAATCCACCAATTCGTTCAAGGCTTTCTGGTAACGGTTGGCGTGTGAACGCTCAGCCTTGGCCAGGGTCTCGAACCAGTCGGCGATTTCGTCAAAACCCTCTTCGCGAGCGGTCTTGGCCATGCCGGGGTACATGTCGGTGTACTCGTGGGTTTCGCCAGCCACAGCCGAAGCCAGGTTGTCGCGTGTCGAGCCAATGGGCATGCCGGTGGCTGGATCGCCGGATTGCTCCAGGAATTCCAGGTGACCGTGGGCGTGACCTGTCTCACCTTCAGCGGTGGAACGGAACAGGGCTGCCACATCGTTCTGACCTTCAACGTCAGCTTTGTTCGCGAAGTACAAATAGCGACGGTTGGCCTGGGATTCGCCTGCGAAGGCGTCTTTCAGGCATTGTTCCGTGCGCGAGCCTTTGAGTGCTGCCATGGATATCTCCTAGTGGATTTTGAGTCGATTGCCCTGGCAGGATCGCCAGAGAACCAACAGGTTAGACCGAAACCCATCGGTCTTCAAATAGATTGATGCAATGGGATGGATAAAGCAAGGCTATCAAGACCGAAAGTTGATCGCCAGCAACAACCACCCCCGGGTTTTTCCTAGCTTGGACAGCAGCAGCAGGAGCGCAAACCCCGGCTCCAAAGAAGAAAGCAAAGGCGGGCTGGGTAAAATCAGACTAACCCTACAGACCTCAACGGTCTTGCGCGGCACTCGAAAAGCCGCTTTCTTTTTTTCAAAAAGACCCCGCCATGAGCAACGCACCCGCTACCCCGGTCACACAGCCCGGCCTTGAGAGCCTGTCCAAATCGTTTGAACCTGCAGCGCTGGAAGCCCACTGGGGCCCCGAGTGGGAAAAACGCGGTTACGGCGTGGCCGGTTTCCGGGGTACCCAAGCGCCTAAAGTCGGTGCACCAGCTTTTGCCATCCAGCTGCCCCCGCCCAACGTGACCGGCACACTGCACATGGGCCATGCCTTCAACCAGACCATCATGGACTCGTTGACCCGTTACCACCGCATGCTGGGCCACAACACCGCCTGGATTCCGGGCACCGACCACGCGGGCATTGCCACCCAAATCGTGGTGGAGCGCCAGCTGCAGGCCAAAGGCATCAGCCGCCACGACATGGGCCCCACGCCTGCCGAAGCCCGCAAGAACTTTGTGAGCAAAGTCTGGGAGTGGAAAGAAGAGTCCGGCAACACCATCACCAGCCAAATGCGCCGCATGGGCGACAGCGTGGACTGGAGCCGCGAATACTTCACGATGGACCCCAAGCTGTCCAAGACCGTGACCGAGACTTTTGTGCAGCTTTATGAGCAAGGCCTGATCTACCGTGGCAAACGCCTGGTGAACTGGGACCCGGTGCTGCAAAGCGCGGTGTCTGACTTGGAAGTGGAAAGCGCCGAAGAAGACGGCTCGATGTGGCACATTCGTTACGACTTGGTCGACGGTAAAGGCAGCCTCACAGTGGCCACCACCCGCCCCGAAACCCTGCTGGGCGACGTGGCCGTGATGGTGCACCCCGAAGACGAGCGCTACAAACACCTCATTGGCCAACAGGTCAACTTGCCACTGTGCGGTCGCACCATCCCCGTGATTGCCGACGACTACGTGGACAAGGACTTTGGCACCGGTGTGGTGA
>JANQXJ010000180.1 GCA_030729445.1 Limnohabitans sp.
GTGTGCTGGCTGGCATCAGTTTTTCATTGCTCAACAACGTGTTCAGCTTCATTGGCAACCTGCAGAACTGGCAACCGCTGTTGACCTCGGCTGGACCCGCGCTCATTTACAGCGCTGTATCGTTGGCGGCCTTTTGGTGGATGGTTTTAAGACGGTGACCCATACGATGACTGAAACAACCGGCGTGATCCTATTTGCTCACGGCTCTCGCGACCCTCTGTGGCGATTGCCCATCGATGCGGTGGCTCAGCGCATGTGCGCACAGCAACCCACTTTGCCTGTGGCCGTGGCCTTTTTGGAGCTGACGGAGCCCGACCTGCCCAGCACCGTGGAAGCACTGATGAAACAAGATGTGACCCATGTGCGCATCGTGCCCATGTTTTTGGGGGTGGGCCGACACGCTCGG
This sequence comes from Limnohabitans sp., assembly GCA_030729445.1. Classification (GTDB taxonomy): domain Bacteria; phylum Pseudomonadota; class Gammaproteobacteria; order Burkholderiales; family Burkholderiaceae_C; genus Limnohabitans_A. Next base: position 407 of record JANQXJ010000180.1, read on the forward strand.
GAAGACCTGCCCGAGCTGGTGCATGGCCTTCGCCAAGCCTACCCACAAATGTCGTTTGAGCTTTTGCCCGCCATTGGCGAACACCCTGCCATGACTGCACTCATGGCCGACATAGCCACTGGATTGGTCGATTCAGACGCATAAAGCATAATGCACCTTATCTATATACAGATAAGCGTATGAACCTGCACCAATTTCGCTTCGTCCAAGAAGCCGCCCGCCGCAACCTCAACCTGACTGAAACCGCCAAAGCCCTGCATACCTCTCAGCCAGGCGTGTCCAAAGCCATCATTGAACTCGAAGAAGAGCTGGGCATCGAAATCTTTGCGCGACACGGCAAGCGCCTCAAACGCATCACAGAGCCAGGCCAGCATGTGCTGCACAGCATCGAGCAAATCCTGCGCGAGGTGGGCAACCTGAAGAAAATCGGTGAGCAATACAGCGCCCAAGACAGCGGCACCTTGTCGATTGCCACCACCCACACCCAGGCCCGCTATGTGCTCCCACTGCCCGTGGCCAAACTGCGCGAACAATACCCCAAGGTCAACATCAGCCTGCACCAGGGCGCCCCTGACCAAGTGGCCAAAATGCTGCTCGACGACACGGCCGAGATCGGCATTGCCACCGAATCCCTGTCGGCCTACGAAGACTTGGTGACCCTGCCCTGCTACGAGTGGCAACACGTGTTGGTACTGCCCCTCGACCACCCCTTGGCCAGCAAAACGCACCTGTCACTCGAAGACATCGCCAACGAACCGCTCATCACTTACCACCCCTCGTTCACCGGGCGCAGCCGCATTGACCACGCTTTTGCGGCCAAAAAAATCACCCCTCGCATTGCCCTCGAAGCCATCGACTCTGACGTGATCAAAACCTATGTGCGCTTGGGGTTGGGCATCGGCATCGTGGCCGAAATGGCCGTGCAAGACGACCCGGTCAAAGACCTGGCCGTGCGCCCCTTGGGTCAGCTGCTGGGCATGAACGTGGCCCGTGTGGCCTTCAAACGTGGCGCCTATCTGCGCCAGTTTGTTTACCAGTTTGCCGAACTGCTGAGCGACCGACTCACGGCCCCGCTGATTGCTCGGGCCATGACCGGTCACGTCACCGATTACGAACTTTGAACCCTGCCTTTTGTCCTTTCACATGAACACCAGCAGCCCCGCTCTGATCTCCAAGGCGCCGCACATGGGCACCACCATCTTCACAGTCATGTCCGCCTTGGCCGCCGAAAAGAAAGCCGTCAACCTCGGCCAGGGTTTTCCGGATTTTCCGTGTGACCCGCGCCTGACCGAACTGGTGGGTGACGCCATGCGCGAAGGCCTCAACCAATACCCACCCATGCCCGGCGTGGCACCACTGCGAGAAGGCGTTGCCGCCAAAATCGAAGCACTTTACGGGCGCCGCTACAACCCGGCCACAGAAATCACCGTCACCGCAGGGGCCACCCAGGCCATTTTGGCCATCATCCTGGCCATCGTGCACCCTGGCGACGAGGTCATCGTGCTGGAGCCCTGCTACGACAGCTACGTGCCCAACATCGAATTGGCGGGTGGCCGCGTGGTGCGTGTGCCCCTGACCCCCGGCAGCTTCAGGCCCGACTTTGACCGTATCCGCGCTGCCATCAACCCGCGCACCCGCGCCATCCTGATCAACACCCCGCACAACCCGAGCGGCATGGTGTGGACGCGCGAGGAAATGCTCGCCCTGCAAGAGATCCTGGCCCCCACCAACGTGGTGCTGATCAGCGACGAGGTCTACGAGCACATGGTCTACGCCCCGCTGCAGCACTGGAGCGCCGCGCATTTTGATGGCCTGGCCGCACGGGCCTTCATCGTCTCCAGCTTTGGCAAAACCTACCATGTGACGGGCTGGAAAGTCGGCACGGTGGCGGCCCCGGCCGACTACACGGCTGAGCTTCGCAAGGTGCACCAATTCATGGTGTTCACCGTGAACACGCCCATGCAGCACGCCTTGGCCCGCTACATGGCCGACCCCGCGCCCTACTTGGAATTGCCTGCGTTTTACCAACGCAAGCGCGACCTGTTCCGCCATGGCCTGGCGAAAACCCATTTCAAACTGCTGCCCGGCGAAGGCACCTATTTTCAGTGCGCGGACATCTCGGGCCTGCAAGTGCCCGAGAAAAACCTGAGCGAAGCCGAGTTCTGCCAGTGGCTCACGTCTGAGATTGGCGTGGCCGCCATTCCCCTGTCTGCCTTTTATGGCAACGGCTTTGACCAAAAAGTCATCCGCTTTTGCTTTGCCAAAACCGACGACACCCTGCACGCAGCGCTGGACAAACTCAAAGGCCTTTGAAACCATGGTAGCCAGGGTCTTCCACGTCATCCAGCCAAAAAAGCCCGCCATTTGCCCATGACCTTCATCCGCCCTCGCCTGCGCCATGCACTACACCTCATCAGCGCCTGGAGCCTGATGCTGCTGGCAGGCTGCAGCGCACCCACCCCGCCAATACACACACCCTCGGCCGCCGACAAAATCGTCCCCGCCCAAGTCATCCCCGCCGCCCCCATGCAATTTGAGGTGCCCGGTGGCGAGAGCTTGGCCGCACGGGTCTGGTCCACGCCCAAGCCTCGGCTCATCGTGCTGGGCGTTCACGGCTTCAACGACTACAGCAAGGCTTTTGAGCCCATGGCACAACACCTGGTGGCTGAACTCGGAGCCACGGTGTACGCCTACGATCAGCGTGGCTTTGGGGCCAACCCACAACCTGGCGTCTGGCGCGGCGAAGACACGCTCTTGTCCGACCTGCGCCACATCGCCTCGCAACTGCGCGAGCGGCATCCCGGCTTGCCGCTCACCGTGGTGGGCGAGAGCATGGGCGGCGCTCTGGTGTGGGTGGCAGCGGCCGAATCGCCCGGTTTGGTGGCGGACCACCTTGTGCTCAAAGCCCCCGCCGTCTGGGGCGCACAAAGCATGCCCTGGTACCAGAGGC
>JANQXJ010000181.1 GCA_030729445.1 Limnohabitans sp.
CGTATTCGAGTTTGACCACCTCGTTGTGGCCGGTGCGACCGGTGCAGACGTCGTCGTAGCTGGGGTTCACGGTCTGGCCGTTGCAGTAGCCCGACTCCACATCGGTCACACCGCGCACCTTGACGTACACCGCCTCGGTGCACCAAAAACAGCCGCCGCCTAAGATCAGGGTTTGGGTCATGTGGGTTCCTTGTTTGTTATTGAAGATGGACCCCGGATCAAGTCCGGGGTGACAGTCACTTGGACTCGAACCAAATCCGGGGTGACAGTCACTTGGACCTCGAACCAAATCCGGGGTGACAGTCACTTGGACCTCGAATCAAATCCGGGGTGACAGTCACTTGGACCCCGAATCAGGTCTGGGCTGACCAGAAATTTTGTCATCCCGCACTCGATGCGGGATCCATCCCACTGCGCTAGTGAAGCATTTGTTGGATTATCCGCCGCGCATCAGCCCACCCTGCACCGCCTGCACAAAGTCCCCCAGCGCTGTCTGGTCTCGGTCGCTGCGCCACAGGCAACGGGTGTCGTAACGGGCATCGACCGCGGGCAGCGGCACAAACACCGCGCCCGCCAGGGCCGACTGCTGCAGGGCTTGCGGCACCAGCGCCACGCCCAGGCCTTGCGAGACCAAAGACACCACACTTAGCCAATGCCGCAACTCGTGCACCACCTGCGGCATCCAACCGGCCTGTTCGCACAGCACCAAAATGCGTTCGTGGTAATCGGGCGAAACCGTGCGGGACACCACCACCAGGTCTTGCCCAGCCAGTTCTTCCAGCCCCACACTGGCCGCCCCCGCCAAGGGATGGCTGGCAGGCAAACACGCCACCAAGGGCTGGCTGGCCACCAGAATCTGCTCAAAACCCGGCGGCACCCGGGGCGTGTGCACAAAACCTACATCGAGCCGGTCGCGCAACAATTCTGACAACTGCTCGGACGAACTCAGCTCGCGCAGCACCAAGCGCAAACGCGGGTGGCTGGCCTGAAAACGGCTGAGGATTTGCGGCAGGCCGCAATACAACATGGTGCCGGCAAAACCAATGTGCAACTGGCCCGACTGGCCCTCGGCCACATCGCGTGCCTCCCGCGCTGCGGCGCTGGCCTGCGCCAGCAAGGCCCTGGCCGCCGGCACAAAGGCCTGGCCCGCCGCGGTGAGCTGCACGCCCCGGCTGTTGCGGGTGAACAGCTGCGCCCCCACCGAGGCTTCGAGCTGCTGGATGTTCAGGCTGAGCGGCGGCTGCGAGATGGACAGGCGCTGGGCGGCGCGGCCAAAGTGCAGCTCTTCGGCGAGCATCAGGAAATAGCGCAGGTGACGGAATTCCATGAATTAAAATAATGTATTGATGGATAGGCAATCAATATTAGACAACTATTCATCTCAAGCTGACAATCGGCTTCAAGATTTTTTTCACGGAGACACCCCCGATGGCCACCACCAAAAACACCTTCAGCTGGGAAGACCCCTTCAACCTCAGCGCACAACTGACCGACGACGAGCGCCAAGTGCAAGAAGCCGCCCGCGCCTACTGCCAGGAACGCCTACTGCCCCGCGTGAAAGACGCTTTCCTGAACGAGACCACCGACGTGGCCATCTTCCGCGAGATGGGCGAGTTGGGCCTTTTGGGGGCCACGATCCCCGAGCAGTACGGCGGCGCAGGCCTGAACTACGTGTGCTACGGCCTGGTCGCACGCGAAGTCGAGCGCGTGGACAGCGGGTACCGCTCCATGATGAGCGTGCAGTCTTCTTTGGTGATGTTGCCCATCAACGACTTTGGCTCCGAAGCCCAAAAACAAAAATACCTGCCCAAGCTGGCGCGCGGTGAGTGGATTGGCTGCTTTGGCCTGACCGAACCCAATCATGGCTCTGACCCCGGCAGCATGATCACCCGCGCCAAAAAGGTGGACGGCGGCTACAGCATCAGCGGCGCCAAGATGTGGATCACCAACAGCCCCATCGCCGACGTGTTTGTGGTCTGGGCCAAGGACGACGGCGGCCAGATCCGTGGCTTCATTTTGGAAAAAGGCTGGAAAGGCCTGTCGGCACCGGCTGTACACGGCAAAGTGGGTCTGCGTGCCTCGATCACTGGTGAAATCGTCATGGACGAGGTCTTCTGCCCCGAGGAAAACGCCTTCCCTGAAGTGCGTGGCTTGAAAGGCCCCTTCACTTGCCTGAACAGCGCCCGCTACGGCATCGCCTGGGGCGCCTTGGGCGCCGCCGAAGACTGCTACGCCCGAGCACGCCAATACGTGATGGACCGCCAGCAGTTTGGCCGCCCCTTGGCCGCCAACCAGCTGATTCAAAAGAAACTGGCCGACATGCTGACCGAAATCAGCTTGGGCCTGCAAGGGTGCCTCCGCCTGGGCCGCATGAAGGACGAAGGTACCGCTTCGGTGGACCTGACCTCCATCCTCAAGCGCAACAGCTGCGGCAAGGCGCTCGACATCGCCCGCATGGCACGCGACATGATGGGCGGCAACGGCATCAGCGCCGAATACGGCGTGGCCCGACACTTGGTGAACCTGGAAGTGGTCAACACCTACGAGGGCACACACGACGTGCACGCCCTGATCTTGGGCCGTGCCATCACCGGAATCCCTGCTTTCTCCAATTGATTTTTTGTTGGCTTCAACAATATGGGCTGCCATATGGCAGCCCTTTTTTATGGCCAGGCGCTGGTTCAACTTAACCGTCACTGAAAACTGGGTGCAAGCAATTTTCGGCGTCATGGGCGTACAAAATCACGTCATCCGATTGACTGCATGAACTGCAACCGACTTAGAGTTCATCGTCCGTGCGGACTTAGCTTGAAGTTCAACTCAAACCTTGATGAAAAGGCTGATGGCCAATGGGAGTCGGCTGAACTCACGATGGCAGAACTTAAATTTTCTGCCCGTCCTCGAACCTCGTGTAAAACATGGATCTGCGCAAATGCGCCTGACCTGTTCGCGGCTGTACGGCGCCGAATGCAACGGCGAAATCGCGCAAGGCATCGACCTGCTTGAAATTTCTCAGAGTCGCTCAGCCAAGTGGTGCTGAGCAAGGTGGTTCTGAGCAAAACAGCTTTTCAATCGCGCTGAAGTTCTCATCTAAGGCCACTTTCTTCAAGCGTCGGTCATGGATCTGACCGAGACAAAGTCATCAGATCAACAGCTAGTCGGCCGCGATAGAAAATTGAAGGTTTCAAGACACTTCACCTGGCAGGTCGGCACCCATCACCCACCCAACCGATCAGGTCTGGATGCATCGATTTTTGATGGGACCTGGGATCGACCATTTCGCCATCAATTCAAGGCCGACTGCAGCCTGGCCTTCGTCAGAGCACGAGACAGCGCC
>JANQXJ010000182.1 GCA_030729445.1 Limnohabitans sp.
GCGCAACCTTGCCAAGGTTGAGGTCGCGAGTTCGAGCCTCGTTTCCCGCTCCAGATTCAAGCCCCTCAGGCGCAAGCTCGAGGGGCTTTGTTGTTTGAGCTTCAGGCGTTGTGCAACACGCCGTCCACCTCTTGCATGGCGCCACTGCGCGCCAACTCGGCGAGCATCATGTCCAGCCATGTGCTGAGGCTGTGTCCTTGGCCAAAGCGGTGGTGCAGTTCGCGCATGTAGGGCACCTTCATGGCCCAAGCGCTGAAGTCGGCGCGTGTGATTTGGCCCCATTCGAGCAGTTTGAATTTGAGCAACACCTTGGTGCCATAGCGTGCGTGCCGCTCAGGGTTTTGCGCAAAGCCATCGAGTTTGCTGCGGGCCAAGGCCAGCGCTGGGCTCACTTCGGTAAAGACCGCACCATGCCCCGGGATGATGGTGGCGGGGTCGAGCTGCTCAATCAGATCCAGTGTTTGGGCGACTTCGTCAAATGCGGCCACGCCTGCCAACTCGGGAAACACCACGCCAAAGCCGTTTTGCCAGAGTGCATCGGCTGACATCAGCAGGCGGTGTTCTGGCGCAAACAAGATCACCGAGTGGGGATCGTGACCGGGGGCGGCGTGCACTTGCCAGTCCATGTCAGCCCAGCGGTGGGTGCTTCCCGGTTGCAGCAAGCCGTTAAAAGCAAAGGGGGGGCAGTTCTGGCCGGTAGGTTGGTAACTCAACTCTTCTTCGCGCCAATCCTGCACGGCTTGTGACAGGCCGGGTGGGATCCATGTTTTGAGACCTGGATAGTGTGCTTGCAGGGCCTGATTGCCGCCGCAATGGTCGCTGTGCAGGTGGGTGTTGGCCAGTTGGTCCAACGTGCGGCCTTGCAGGCCTTGCGCCACCAAGGCCAAGGTTTGGGCTTGGTGGGTGACGTAGCCGCTGTCGACCAAGGTGGCGTTGTCCGCGTCCAGCAGAAGAACGTTGTTGGCCGACAACCAGCCGCGTTCGAACACGCGCACGCCTGGTGGCAGGGTGCAGGGTGGATTCATTGGGCGCTGCGCAGGTCGCGGCGCAAAATTTTGCCCACGTTGGATTTGGGCAACTCGTCGCGGAACTCGATGTATTTGGGACGCTTGTAACCCGTGAGTTTGTCCTGGCAAAAACGCGAGACAGCTTCCTCGGTCAACATCGGGTCGTTGCGCACCACAAACACCTTGATGGTTTCACCTTGCATGGCGTCGGGGATGCCCACGGCCGCACACTCGACCACACCAGGGCAAGTGGAGATCAGGTTTTCCAGCTCGCTAGGGAAAACGTTGAAGCCGCTCACGATGATCATGTCTTTCTTGCGGTCCACGATGCGGGTGAAGCCCCCTTCGTCCATGATGCCGATGTCGCCCGTGCGCATGAAGCCATCTTCGGTGAAGGTCTTGGCGTTTTCAGCAGGCTGGTTGTAATAACCGGTCATGACGTTGGGGCCGCGGATGCAGATTTCTCCCGAGCTGCCCAGGGGCAGGCTGTGACCGTCGTCGTCCTTGATGGCGATGTCGATGCTTGGCAAGGGCAGGCCGATGTTGCCGCTGAAGGTCTTTTGCGTCACGGGGTTGTTGGTGCCGATCGCGCAGGTCTCGCTCATGCCCCAGCCTTCGATCATGGCGCTGCCCGTGGCTTTTTGCCAGTTGTGGGCTGTGCCCTCTGACGCGGCCATGCCGCCCGCCTGGGTGAGTTTGAGCGAGGAAAAATCGAGGGTCTTGAACATCGGGTGCTGCATCAGGGCATTGAACAGCGTGTTCACGCCGGGCAGCACATGGAAGGGGCGCTGCTTGAGGACCTCGATGAATTTGGCAAAGTCACGGGGGTTCGGCACCAGGGTCAGGTAGGAGCCTTGGCGGATGGCCAACAAACACAGCGTCAGCGCAAAGATGTGGTACAGCGGTAAAGCCGCGACGTTGTTCACTTTGCGCAGGTCGGGCACATCGGCCAAAGCAGGCGAGAACCAGCCTTCGGCTTGCAGCATGGCGGCCACCACGTTGCGGTGTGTCAGCACGGCGCCTTTGGACAAACCGGTGGTGCCACCCGTGTATTGCAAAAAGGCGATGTCGTCCATGGTTTGCGTGGTGGGGCGCAAGTTCAAGATGCGGCCTTGTGCGATGGCTTTTTTGAACGAGGTGACGGTGCGGCCGTTGCTCAAAGGCAACTCGAAGGGCGGCACCATTTTGGCGAGGTGCCGCACGGCAAAGGTCAGCCAGCGGCCATTGATGGGCCCCAACAAATCGCCAATGGACGCCAACACCACATGCTGCACGGCGGTGCGCTCGACCACTTCTTGCAAGGTGGCGGCAAAGTTTTCCAGAATGACGATGGCGCTGGCGCCGGAGTCCTTGAGTTGGTGCTCCAATTCGCGCGGGGTGTAGAGCGGGTTGACGTTCACGCAGGTGTAGCCAGCCCGCAAGATGGCGGCCATCGTCACCGCAAATTGCGGCAAGTTGGGCAGCATGATGGCCACCCGGCTGCCTGGCTCCAGGCCCTTGTTTTGCAGCCAGGCGCCCAGCGCGGTAGACAACTCATCGAGCTGCTTGTAGCTCATCCAGCGGTTCATGCAGACCGAAAAGGGGTTGTCGCCGTGCTCGCGAAAAGCCCTTTCCATCAAATCCGTCAAACTTTTGTATTGCTCTGTGTTGATGTCGTGGGGCACACCGGGTGGGTAATTCTTCAGCCAGATACGTTCCATGCGCTTGTCTCCTGTAGCGCTTGATTGTCTCCAGCTCCTGTTGGGCCTGACAGAGGGCAAGTCCTGAGATGGTGGCTTACTGGTCTCAAAGGCGACAAAACCCGTGCCATCCCCGGGCAGGCAAATCGGTGCAAAATGGGGTTAACCCTAGGTGCCACCATGACGCCCCCTTCAGAACCGCGTACCAAGCAACTCACTCGCGTTCTAAGCCAGCTTTGGCGACGTGTGTTTGGCGCTGCCGATGTGGGGCTATCGGCCTCGGGCGGAGTGACCCGCAAGAGCGCCAATTGGGTGCCGATTCGCTCGCTGTCGTCGCGCCACAAGCCGCGCATCGCACGGCATTTGCGGGCCCTGCCTGCTCAAGACCGCTACCTGCGCTTTGGATACGCTGCCACCGATGAGCAAATTGACCGCTATGTGGCGGGTCTGAACTTCAAGCGGGATGAGATCTTTGGGGTTTTTAACCGCCGCTTGGAGCTGGTGGCCATGGCCCATCTGGCTTATTCGGTCGACCCGCAGTGGGCCACGTGTGCCGAGTTTGGCGTGTCGGTGTCCTCGCATCAGCGAGGTAAGGGTTTTGGCGCCAAGTTGTTCGGCCATGCGGTGATGCATGCCCGCAACCAAGGGGTGAATCTGTTGTTTATCCACGCCTTGAGCGAGAACGTGGCCATGCTCAAGATCGCGCGCCACGCTGGGGCTGCGGTGCAGCGCGATGGCAGCGAAAGCGAGGCGTATCTGTCCTTGCCGCAAGCCACTTTAGACAGCCAGATCAGTGGATTGGTGCAGGAGCAAATGGCCGAGCTTGACTACCAGCTCAAAATGCAGGCGAACCAGTTTCGCCAGTGGCTGGCCACGGTGCAAGAAATTCGCCAGGGCGTACGCGATGCCCGTCAAACTTCGCGGGGCCCCTGAAAAGGCTGTTTGTCACCCAAATCCGCTATCCTTGTAGTTTGTTCACTACAGCATGTCCTGCCCGCCTAGACCGTGTCTGACCCCTACCCTGCGCGCCACGCCGAGCGCGAAGACAAACGAAGTTTTCTGCAAAAACTCGCTGAGTTCATCCATCCCGGACCCGATTCGGCCGATGAACTGATCGAGACCTTGGCCGAGGCCGAGGACAACCAGATCATCAACACCGAGAGCCGTTTGATGCTCGAAGGGGTGATTCGCATGGCCGACATGACCGCCAGCGATGTGATGCTGGCTGCGCCGCGCATGGACCTGCTGAACATCGAAGACCCCATGGACGAGTTGCTGCACCAGGTGATCGACACCGGACATTCGCGCTTTCCGGTCTTCGAGGGTGAGCGCGACAACATCATCGGTATCTTGTTGGCCAAAGACCTGCTCAAACTGCAGCGTGCGCCCGAGTTGAACATCCGCACCTTGTTGCGCCCGGCGGTGTTTGTGCCGGAAAGCAAGGCCCTGAACGATTTGCTGCGCCAGTTCCGCGACAACCGCAACCACTTGGCCATCGTGATCGACGAGTACGGCCGCACGGCGGGCTTGATCACCATTGAGGATGTGCTGGAACAAATCGTCGGTGAGATCGAGGACGAGTTCGATATCGCCGATGATGCTGGCGATATTTTTGGGCTGCCCGACCGCAGTTTCAGGGTCAGCGGCGACACCGCCATCGAGCGCGTGGACGAGGCCTTTGGCGTGGATTTGAGGCAAGCACGTCAAGCCAATGACGACCATGATTTCGACACCTTGGGCGGTTTGATCGCCCACGAAATGGGCCATGTGCCGCACCGCGGCGAAAGTTTTGAACTGTCGGGACTGCGCTTTGTGGTCTTGCACACGCGCGCCGGTGCCGTGCGCTGGTTCAAGGTGTCCCCCGTGCCTGCCCCAGGCACCGACCCGCTTGGCGGCGACCAGCCCAGCAGCGCGGGCAACACGCCTGCACCCGGAACCACTCCATGAGGGGTGTACCGCCACGCGAGCGCGGATGGCAGACCGTCTGGCCCGCGTTGGCGGGGGCAGCGCAGGCCGCGTCCATCGCCTGGCCGGGCACTGGCCAGGCCCAGGGCTGGTTGCAGGTTTTGAGTTTGACGCTGCTGGCCGCTGGGCTGGCGCGTATGGCCCGCTCAAGCTTGACGCAGGACCATGGCCCACTACTCAAGCGGGCGGCTTGGTTCGGGGGTGTGTTTGCCACGGCCTGGTTGGCGGGGTGTTTTTGGTGGCTGTATGTGTCAATGCACCATGTCGGGGGCTTGCCCGCGCCCTTGGCGGTGCTGGCCGTTTTGGCTTTGGCAGCGGCGCTGGCGCTTTACTACGCTGCCGCTTCGGCCGTCTGGGTGAGCCTGGCGCGAGGCTTGTTGAGCGAGCGGCCGGGTTTGGCTAGCGTATTGTTCGCCGCGGTGTGGACCTTGGCCGAACTCATGCGCGGGCGCTGGCTCACGGGTTTTCCGTGGGGGGCCGGGGGCTATGCGCATGTGGACAGCGCTTTGGTTGCGTTTGCGCCATGGGTCGGTGTGTACGGCATGGGTGCGGTGGCCGCTTGGTTGGCCATGCGCCTGGCGCTGGCGGGTTGGCGCTTGCGGGCGCTCAAGCCCTTGCTGGGTGTGGGCGTCGTGACTTGGGCTTTGCAGGCGTATGGGCCTGTGTTCACCACCTCCGCCGGCTTGGGACAAGTGCAGTTGCTGCAGGCCAACATATCGCAGACCGACAAGTTTCAGGCCGCCAGTGGCGTGCGCGACGCCCTGCAGTGGTACGACGAGCAATTGCGCGCGAGTCAGCAGCCCTTGGTGGTGGCCCCTGAAACCGCCATCCCCCTGCTGCCGCGCCACTTGCCACCGGGGTATTGGTCGGGATTGCAGGCGCACTTTGCTCAGCCTGGGCGTCCTTTGGCACTGGTTGGCGTCCCTTTGGGTAGCTTGGACGAGGGCTACAGCAACTCGGTGGTGGCGCTGGGGCCGCAGGGTGCTGCGCCCTACCGCTATGACAAAGCGCACCTGGTGCCCTTTGGCGAGTTCATCCCGCCGGGCTTTGCCTGGTTCATACGCATGATGAACATCCCTTTGGGCGATTTCAAATCGGGCGCTTGGGACCAGCCTTCTTTGGCTTGGCAAGGCCAACGCCTGGCCCCTAACGTTTGTTACGAAGACCTGTTTGGCGAAGAACTGGCCCTGCGCTTCAAGGACCCGTCCACCGCGCCCACGGCCTTGGTGAATGTGAGCAACATCGCCTGGTTTGGCGACACGCTGGCGGTGGACCAGCACCTGAACATCTCCCGTGTGCGGGCCATCGAGTTGGGCCGACCCATGCTGCGCGCCACCAACACCGGGGCCACCGCCATCATTGACCACCAAGGGCGCGTGACACACCAGTTGCCACGTTTTACCCGGGGCAGCCTGACGGGCTCTTTTGATGGGCGCCATGGCCTCACACCCTTTGCCCGCTGGGCCAGTGCATGGGGTTTGGCCCCTCTGTGGGCGCTGTGCTGTGTGGTGGTGGCTTGGGCTTTTTGGCAGCGGCAAAGGCCGTAAAATGAAGGGTTCGCGCAAAGCTTGCGCCCATCCCTAACCCCAGCCAGCTCGCTGCTGGCCTGCTCAGGCCATGTTGACCTTCCAGCAAATCATTCTCAAACTGCAGCAATACTGGGACGCCCAGGGCTGCGCCTTGCTCCAGCCCTACGACATGGAAGTTGGCGCGGGCACCAGCCACACCGCCACGTTTTTGCGCGCCATTGGCCCCGAGCCTTGGAAAGCTGCCTACGTGCAGCCCAGCCGCCGCCCCAAGGACGGCCGCTACGGTGAGAACCCCAACCGCCTGCAGCACTACTACCAGTTTCAGGTTGTTTTGAAGCCTGCACCCAGCAACATCCTGGAGCTGTATTTGGGCTCCCTCGAGGCGCTGGGTTTTGATCTGAAAAAGAACGACATCCGCTTTGTCGAGGACGACTGGGAAAACCCCACGCTCGGCGCTTGGGGCCTGGGCTGGGAAGTCTGGCTCAACGGCATGGAAGTCACGCAGTTCACCTACTTCCAGCAAGTGGGCGGCATCGACTGCAAGCCGATCACCGGTGAGATCACCTACGGTCTGGAACGCTTGGCCATGTACCTGCAGGGCGTGGACAACGTCTACAACCTGCAATGGACCGACGGCTTGACCTACGGCGACGTGTACAAGCAAAACGAAGTCGAGCAATCGACCTACAACTTCGAGCACAGCGATGCCGAGTTCTTGTTCACCGCCTTTGGTGCGCACGAAAAACAAGCTCAGCACCTCATGGGCGCCCAGCTGGCGCTGCCTGCCTATGAGCAAGTGCTCAAGGCTGCGCACACCTTCAACCTGCTGGACGCGCGTGGTGCGATCAGCGTGACCGAGCGGGCCGCCTACATCGGCCGCATCCGCAATCTGGCCCGCAGCGTGGCCCAGAGCTATTACGAAAGCCGCGAACGTCTGGACTTCCCGATGGCCCCGCGTGAATGGGTGGCTCAGATGCCCAAGAAAGCCGCGTGAGGGAGAACGACATGACGACACAAAATTTGCTGGTTGAATTGTTTGTGGAAGAGCTGCCACCCAAGGCGCTCAACAAATTGGGCGCTGCCTTCTCGGGCGTGTTGGCCGAACAACTCAAGGCGCAAGGCCTGGCCGCTGCCGATGCGGTGGTGACGGCTTTTGCCTCGCCCCGCCGCCTGGCCGCGCATGTGACCGGCGTGCTGGCGCAGGCCGCTGACAAGGCGGTGCAACAAAAGCTGATGCCCGTGGCTGTGGGCCTGGACGCAGCGGGCAATGCAACACCTGCCTTGCTGAAAAAACTGCAAGCTCTGGGCGCCGACGTGAGCGACCCGGCTGCGGCCGTGGCGGCGCTCAAGCGCGCCCCGGATGGCAAGGCCGAAGCCTTGTTTTACGACAGCGTGGTCAAGGGCGCGACCTTGGCCGCTGGCCTGCAAAAGGCGCTCGATGAAGCCTTGGCCAAGTTGCCGATTCCCAAAGTTATGCAATACCAGCTGGAGACCGATTGTGAGTTGCCCGGCTGGAGCAGCGTGAACTTTGTGCGCCCCGCGCACAGCCTGATCGCCCTGCACGGCAACGCCGTGGTGCCGGTCAAGGCGCTGGGCCTGACCGCTGGTCACAGCACCCAAGGTCACCGCTTTGAAGCCAAATTCTCGCCCGTGGTGTTGCAACATGCCGACCAATACGCCGAGACTTTGAAGAACGATGGCTCGGTCATCGCCAGCTTTGCCGAGCGCCGTGCCGAGATCGTGCGTCAGCTGAAAGCGGCGGCTGCCTTGGTGGGTGGTGGTTGCCAACCGATCGAAGACGAAGCCTTACTCGACGAAGTGACCGCGCTGGTTGAGCGCCCCAATGTGCTGACCTGCCAGTTCGAGACCGAGTTCCTGGGCGTGCCGCAAGAGTGCCTGATCCTCACGATGAAGGCCAACCAGAAATACTTCCCGCTGATCGATGCGTCGGGCAAGCTGACGAACCGCTTCTTGGTGGTGAGCAACATCAGCCCCGACGACGCTTCGTTGGTGATCGGTGGCAACGAGCGCGTGGTGCGCCCGCGTCTGGCCGATGCCAAATTCTTCTTTGACCAGGACCGCAAAAAGACGCTCGAATCCCGCGTCGAAGGCTTGTCCAAAGTGGTCTACCACAACAAGCTGGGCACACAAGGCGAGCGCATGGCGCGGGTTTGCGCCATTGCCAAAGCCATCGGCCAGCAAGTGGGCGGCGATGCGCTGGCGCAGCAAGCTGAGCAGGCAGCCCGCCTGGCCAAGACCGACTTGCTGACCGACATGGTGGGCGAATTCCCCGAGTTGCAGGGCATCATGGGCGGCTACTACGCCCGCCACGACGGCCTGTCCACCGAAGTGGCCGAAGCCATCGAAGACCATTACAAACCGCGCTTTGCGGGCGACGACCTGCCGCGCAACAACGTCGGCTTGGTGGTGGCGCTGGCCGACAAATTGGAAACCCTGGTCGGCATGTTCGGCATCGGCAATGTGCCCACGGGCGACAAAGACCCGTTTGCGCTGCGCCGTCACGCTTTGGGTGTGGTCCGCATGCTGGTTGAAAAAGACGTGGCGCTGGGCTTGCCCGAATTGCTGGCCTTGTCGACGCCCGTGTTCGGCGACAAGATTTCTGGCGGCGCGGAAGCCTTGATCGACTTCATCTACGACCGCTTGTCGGGCAGCCTGCGCGAGCAAGGCTTCAGCGCCCAAGAGGTCGATGCCGTCATGGCCCTGCGCCCAGCCCGTTTGGGTCAGGTCAGTCAATTCCTGTCGGCCGTGCGCGCCTTTGCCGCCTTGCCCGAGAGCCCCGCATTGGCGGCCGCCAACAAGCGCATCGGCAACATCCTGAAAAAAGCCGGTGAGGTGGACGCCCACGTCAACCCGGCGCTGCTGCAGGAAGATGCCGAAAAAGGCCTGTACGCTGTCATGCAAAAGCTGCTGCCCGAATCCGAGGCGCAGTTCAAAGCGGGCGACTACACCGCCAGCCTGCAAACCCTGGCTGCGCTGCGCGCGCCGGTGGACGCTTTCTTTGACGACGTGATGGTCAACGCCGAAGAAATGGACCTGCGCCTGAACCGCCAAGGCCTGCTCAAGTCGCTGCATGTGGCCATGAACCGCGTGGCCGATTTGTCGCGTCTGGCGGCTTGATCGCCTGAGCCTGCCAGCCCATGAACACCCACTTGAAACTGGTCATCTTGGACCGCGATGGCACCATCAACCGGGCCAGTGACGAGTTTGTCAAATCACCTGAGGAGTGGCACCCTTTGCCGGGCTCGCTGGAGGCGATCAGCCGCCTGAGTCACGCAGGTTTTCATGTGGTGGTGGCGACCAACCAGTCGGGTATCGGGCGGGGCTTGTTCGACATGGCGGCCCTCAATTCGGTGCATGCCCGCATGCTCAAGTCATTGTCGGCAGTGGGGGGGCGCATCGACGCGATTTTTTACTGCCCCCATTCGCCGGACGAAGGCTGCGCTTGCCGCAAGCCCGAGCCCGGTTTGCTCTTTCAAATACAGGAGCGTTACGGTGTGAGCTTGACCGGCGTGCCGTATGTGGGAGACAGCCTGCGTGACATGCAAGCGGCCGAGACCGTAGGCTGTGTGCCGCACCTGGTGCGTACGGGGCGGTACCCCGATGTGACGGCCTTGACTTTGCCTCCCGCATTTCCCGTGGGCACGCAAGTGCACGCCGACTTGGCTGATTTTGTGGGTCACCTGCTGGGTGAAGCCGCTGCGGCCAGAGCCCTTTCCTGATTTGCTTTTACCGAGTTTCAGCGCCGTATGAACTTCATCCGCTCTCTGGTCCATGTGTTGTGGATGGCCCTCACCGTCATCCCTTGGGCGCTGTTTGTGGTGTTGATTTCTTACTTTGTCAGCAGCACCCGCTTGTATTGGGTTTGTGTGGGCTGGTTGCGTTTGGCGGTGAACAGCGGCACCTGGATTTTGGGCATCCAAAACCGCATCCAGGGCATGGAGAACCTGCCCCTGGGCACCAAGGACCCCGCTGTTTTGTTGGTCAAACACCAGTCAACCTGGGAGACCTTTGTGATGCCGGTCATCATGCCGCACCCGCTGGCCTATGTGTTCAAGAAAGAGCTGCTGCATGTGCCTTTCTTTGGCTGGGCCATGGGCCGCTTGGACATGATCCACATCGACCGCAAGCAACGCTCACGCGCCTTCGCCAAGGTGGTGCAGCAAGGCCGCCGCCTCATGCAAGAAGGCGTTTGGGTCATCATGTTCCCCGAAGGCACACGCATCCCCCGTGGCCAAAAAGGCGAGTACAAAAGCGGAGGCGCACGCTTAGCCATTGCGGCCGGTGTGCCCGTCATCCCGATTGCCGTGACCTCGGCGCGTTGCTGGCCCACACGGGCCTTCGTCAAAACGCCGGGTGTGGTGGACATTTCGATTGGTCGCGCCATTTCGAGCGAAGGCCGCAGCGCCGAAGAGTTGATGCTGGAGGTCGAAACCTGGATCGAGTCTGAAATGCACCGACTCGACCCTGAGGCTTATCCTCGGCCTCACCCCCAGGCCAACCCCACTGCCTCCGGGCATTGAAACCAGCGGGGGCCAGCATGCGCGCGCCTTTGCAGTTTGTGCTGGACTTTTTCACCGGGGGTGACCCGGTGCAGCCCACAACCCTTCCTTCATCGCCACCCAAAGTCTTGGTGCCTCCCGCGACGGACGCCCAGTCTGTCGCGCCCCCCTCGAGCTCAGGTGCTTTTGAAGGGTCCCAGCCCCAAACTGACGCCAGCCCTTGGGGCTTCACCCACCCCGCCGCCAACCGTCATGCCCAGTTGCAGGGTGTCATGGTGTCATTCAGGTTGGAGCGCTCGCGGCGCAAGAGCATCGGTTTTTTGGTGGGGGCCGATGGTCTGGTGGTGCGCGCGCCGGGATGGGTGCCGCTGCGCGAGGTGGACGCCGCAGTGCAGGAAAAAGCAGCCTGGATCGTGGCCAAACTGCAGCAGTTCAAAGAGCGGCAGACCGAACAGTTTCAAAAAGCCATCGAGTGGCGGCACGGCGCTGAGGTGCCTTTTTTGGGGCGCACAGTGCAGCTGTGTGTGCTTGAGCGCGGTGTGGGGCGTGTGCATGGGCAAGACTTGGCACCCGAGCAGGTGCTGCCCGTGACGGTGCCACCCGGTGCCACGGTGACCCAGGTGCGCGACGCGGCCCAGGCGTGGCTCAAAAAACAAGCCAAGGCCTTGTTTGAAGCGCGGCTGCACCACTTCGCACCGCTCTTGGGTGTGCGTTGGCAAAAGCTCAGCCTGTCGAGCGCCAGCACACGCTGGGGCAGTGCACGCACCGATGGGCACATCCGCCTGAACTGGCGACTGATCCACCTGCCGATCAGCCAGATCGACTACGTGGTGGTGCACGAGCTGGCTCACCTGCGCGAGATGAACCACAGCCCGCGTTTTTGGGAAACCGTGGGCGAGGTCATGCCCGACTACGCCCAGCGCCGCAAAGCCTTGCGCCAAGCCCCGGTGGACCTTAAAGAAGACTGAGGCTTGGCAGCCAACCTGACTCTGCAGACCCCTCAAGTCTCGGTTTCGTGTCTTTACCCTGTCATCCCGGCCTTGAGCCGGGAACCATTGCAAGCACCAGGTGATTGCAAAGGGCCGTGGAGCGCACTGGATCCCGGGTCTTCGCCCGGGATGACAAAGTTTCAACGATGTTTCAGCCGCATCGGTCACCCCGGGTCATCGCCCGGGATGACAAATGCTTCATGGATGCTTCAACAAAGAGTGCAGGATGGGCTTGCCATCAGGCCGAGTTGTTGCTGAACCGGATCAAATCATCGGCCCCGCGTTCGCGGCGCATCTGGCCGGACAGCCAAAGCAAATTCAGGTGCGCCACGGCTTCGCCCAAGGCAAAGGTGGTCTGGTGCACATCCAGGGGGCGCTTGAACAGCACAGGCAAGAGCTCGTGTGCGCAGCACGCCTGCGCGCTGCAAGCTTGCAGCAGCTCGGCCAGGCGCTCGGCGTGGTGCAACTTCAGTTGCGCAATGCGCGTGGCCGCGCCCTGGAAAGGCCGTCCGTGCGATGGCAGCACCAAGGTGGTGTCGGGCAGCTGAGCCATTTTTTCCAGTGAGTCCAGGAACCACTGCAGTGGGTTGCCATCGGGCTCCATGGCGTAGACGCTGACGTTGGTGGAAATGGATGGCAGCAGCATGTCGCCACTGATCAGCAACTGCTGTTGTGCATCGAGCAAAGCCATGTGTTCGGGCGAGTGGCCGTAACCGCTGATGCACTGCCAAAGGCGCTCGCCGATGCGCACTTGCATGCCCGCCATCAAGCGTACATAAGCGCCAGGGATCTGGGGCACCATGCTGGGGTAATAACCTACCCGCGCCTGCACCTGCGCCAGTTCTTCGGCTTGGTTCCAGCCATGCGACTTGAAAAAAGCCACCGTGGGCGCACCGCCAAAATTGGACAGTCCGCTGCAAGCCAGCAGGGCCGACTGGTATTCGCTGGTGCTCATCCACAGCGGCGCTTGCCAGCGCTCGCACAGCCAGTGCGCCAAGCCCATGTGGTCGGGGTGCATGTGGGTGACCAGCACGCGCAAGATGGGCAGGCCCTGCAGCACTTGCGCCTCCACGTCTTTCCAGGCTTGGCGTGTCGCCGGGTTGTCGATGCCACAGTCCACGGCGGTCCAGCCTTCACGCAGCACGTCCGGCTGGGCGGGGTCGGGAAGACGGTCGCGCAGCAGCCACAGGTTGATGTGGTTGAGCGCAAAGGGCAGGCCCATGCGCAGCCAGAAAACACCGGGCGCCACCTCGATGGCATCGCCCGTGGGGGGCAGTTGCTCCGCCATGGGGTACTGCAAGGGCGTGCCGTCGACGCGGGCGCTGGGGGCTGGCATCACGCGGTCTGTGAGCAAAGTGGACATGCGTCAGGGGCTTTGGGTTAGCATTCGGGCGTTTGACGTTAACGTTAACGTCAAAGATGAATTTTCATTGTAGGGGCGGGTTTTTTGCAGGCCTGTCCCGGTTGCGCAAGCTCAGGGGACCCCACGCCATGGCGAACACGTACACGATCAGCGATCTGGCCCAGGAATTTGACCTGACCACCCGTGCTATTCGTTTTTACGAAGACATGGGCCTGCTCGAGCCCGAGCGTTCCGGCCCGGGTGGACGCAACCGCGTGTACTCCTCGCGTGACCGCACCCGCCTCAAACTCACCTTGCGGGCCAAGCGCCTGGGCCTGTCGCTCAATGAGGCCAAAGACCTGATTGACATGTACGACAGCCCCCGAGACACAGTGCCACAGCTCAAAAAATTCCTGGTGGTGTTGGCCGAACACCGCCAGCAACTGGAGTCGCAGCTGGCCGACCTGGAGGCCACGCTGGACGAGGTCAAAACCCACGAAAAGGAAACCCGCAGCTTGCTGACCAAGGCCAACAAGGCGGGGGCTGGCGCCTGACAGCGTGGCGTGGCGGAGGGTCAGGACAGGCCCGAGTTTTGGTTGACGTTGACGTAAACGTCAATTAAAGTCCGGATTTGATTTCAAGCACTGGATGTGATGTGAGCACTGCCCCCTCTTCAGACCCGTCAACCCTTGCAGCCGGTGCGGCCCAAGACCGTGCAGCCCATGAGCGCGTGGCGCTGAGCCTGGCCCGACAGGGCATGATGAACCACTTGGGTGTTCGCCTCTTGTCGGCCACGGTCGGGCAGGTTGAACTGGCGGTGCCCTACAGCGACAAGGTGACCCAGCAGCAAGGGGGGTTTCACGGCGGTGCCATTGGCGCGCTGGCGGACATCGCCGCCGGTTACGCGGCACTGACCGTGTCGCCAGAAGGGATGGAAGTCACCACCGTGGAGTACAAGATCAACTTCCTCTCCAACTTTCAAGGCGGCGAGATTCGCGCCACCGGACGCGTCACCAAGGCGGGCAAACGCATCATCGTGACCAGCGCCGAAGTGGTGCACATCAACGACAACGGCCAACGCTCGGACTGTGCCGTGATGCAGTCGACGCTGGTGCCTGTGCCCAAAACTTACTAGAGCGTTTTGTGTTCAGCGATAAAACCCAACGCAAGCGCACAAACCTTCAATGCTCAACGCAAAACCCCACAAGGAGCCCCCATGAACAACCTGCCCGGCCTGAATTTCCAACTCGGTGAAGACATCGATGCCCTGCGCGACGCGGTGCGCGACTTTGCCCAAGCCGAAATCGCCCCCCGCGCCGCTGAGATCGACCGCAATGACCAGTTCCCGATGGACTTGTGGCGCAAGATGGGCGACTTGGGCGTGCTGGGCATCACCGTGGGTGAGGAATACGGCGGCGCCAACATGGGCTACTTGGCGCACATGATCGCCATGGAAGAAATCTCCCGAGCCAGCGCCTCTGTGGGTCTGAGCTATGGTGCGCACTCCAACCTGTGTGTCAACCAGATCAAGCGCAACGGCACCCCCGAACAACGCGCCAAATACCTGCCCAAACTGATCAGTGGTGAGCACGTCGGCGCCCTGGCCATGAGCGAACCCGGCGCGGGCTCGGACGTGCTGAGCATGAAGCTCAAGGCCGAAGATAAAGGCGGTTACTACCTGCTCAACGGCTCCAAGATGTGGATCACCAACGGGCCTGACGCCGACACCTTGGTGGTCTATGCCAAGAGCGAGCCCGAGCTGGGCGCACGCGGCGTGACCGCCTTCCTGATCGAAAAGGGCATGAAAGGTTTTTCGATTGCGCAAAAGCTCGACAAGCTGGGCATGCGCGGCAGCCACACGGGCGAGCTGGTGTTCAACAACGTCGAAGTGCCCGAGGCCAATATTTTGGGCGGTCTGAACAACGGCGCCAAGGTGCTGATGAGCGGTCTGGACTACGAACGCGCTGTGCTCACTGGCGGTCCGCTGGGCATCATGCAGGCCGTCATGGACAACGTGATCCCCTACATCCACGACCGCAAGCAATTTGGCCAAAGCATTGGCGAGTTCCAGCTGATTCAAGGCAAAGTGGCCGACATGTACACCGTGCTGCAAGCCGGTCGCAGCTTTGCCTACACCGTGGCCAAAAACCTGGATCTGCTGGGCGCCGAGCATGTGCGCCAAGTGCGCAAGGACTGCGCATCCGTTATTTTGTGGACCGCCGAAAAAGCCACTTGGATGGCGGGCGAGGGCGTGCAGATATTTGGTGGTAACGGCTACATCAACGAATACCCGCTGGGCCGTTTGTGGCGCGATGCCAAGTTGTACGAAATCGGCGCGGGCACGAGCGAGATTCGCCGCATGTTGATTGGCCGAGAGCTGTTTGCAGAAACCTGTTGAGGCCAGCCAAGCTCGCCCGCCTTTTGCAAATGCCGGTGACAATCACACCATGACTTCTTCTCTGCAAAACCTTCTCGACAACAACCGCCAATGGTCGGCACGCATGGTGCGCGACGACCCGGCGTTTTTCACCCGCCTCGCCAACCAGCAATCGCCCAAATACCTGTGGATTGGTTGTTCCGACAGCCGTGTGCCCGCCAACCAAATTACCGGGCTGGACCCTGGCGAAGTGTTCGTCCACCGCAACGTGGCCAATGTGGTGGTGCACTCGGACCTGAATGCCTTGTCGGTCATCCAGTACGCGGTCGACGCCCTCAAGGTCGAGCACATCATGGTGGTGGGCCATTATGGTTGTGGAGGCGTGCTGGCCACGCTGCGGGGCACGCGCGTGGGCTTGGCCGATAACTGGCTGCGCCATGTGCATGACGTGAAGGTGCGCCACCGCCGCCGCTTGGACCACCTGCCTGTGCTGGCGCAGGAAGACGCCCTGTGCGAGATGAACGTGATCGAACAGGTGGGTAACGTGGCCCTGACCAATGTGGTGCAAGACGCTTGGGCGCGGGGCCAAAAGCTCAGCGTCCACGGCTGGTGTTATGGCATCAAAGACGGGCTGGCCAAGGACCTGGGCGTGAGCATGAGCGGTGCGCACGAGGTGGTCGATGTGTTCCGAAGCGCCTTCAAGCGCTACCCTCGTGGCGGTCTGTGAAGACTGGAGTGCCTCTGCGCAGTTCAGATTTTCTGGTTTATTTCTTTCGTTGAGCCCTAAGCTCAAAGTAGAGTTCATTTCAATTTTCTGGAGAAAACCATGTCCGACCCCATCGTCATCGTCAGCGCTGCCCGCACCCCCATGGGCAGCTTTCAGGGCGACTTTTCTGCGCTGGCCGCCCACGACCTGGGCGGTGCCGCCATCAAGGCTGCTGTCGAGCGCGCAGGCGTCAGCCCTGAGCTGGTCACCGAAGTGCTGTTTGGCAACTGCCTGATGGCCGGTCAGGGCCAGGCGCCAGCGCGCCAAGCGGGCTTCAAGGGCGGTTTGCCCAAAAGCGCGGGCGCGGTCACGCTGTCCAAGATGTGCGGCTCGGGCATGCGGGCGGCCATGTTCGCGCACGACATGCTGGTGGCCGGCACACACGATGTGTTGGTGGCCGGTGGCATGGAAAGCATGACCAATGCGCCTTACCTGATGCTCAAGGGCCGTGGCGGTTACCGCATGGGACACGACCGCATCTTTGACCACATGATGCTCGACGGCCTGGAAGACGCTTACGAGCCTGGCCGCAGCATGGGCACTTTTGGCGAAGACTGCGCCGCCAAGTACAGCTTCACCCGCGCCGAGCAAGACCACTTTGCCACCACCAGCGTGTTGCGCGCCAAGGCCGCCACCGAGTCGGGTGCCTTTGCCACCGAGATCACGCCCGTGACGGTGAAAGACCGCAGCGGCGAGCGTGTGGTGTCCATCGACGAAGGCCCGGGCAAAGTCAAGCTCGACAAAATCACCAGCCTCAAGCCCGCCTTCAAGAAAGACGGCACCATCACCGCCGCCAGCAGCTCGTCCATCAACGACGGCGCGGCTGCCATGGTGTTGATGCGCGAGAGCACCGCCGCCAAGCTCGGCTGCAAACCGCTGGCCCGCATCGTGAGCCACGCCACCCACGC
>JANQXJ010000183.1 GCA_030729445.1 Limnohabitans sp.
CGGCCCAATTCGGGCAAGCAATGGGCGCTGTTGAAGGTGACGATCACGATCGTCACGTCTTGCAGCATGGCCTGATCGGCAACGGTGGCCGTGCCGTCTGTCATGGCGTTCAGTGGTGGTGCCCCACCACCTCCCCGGCTTTCAGCTTGTATACGGTGCCGCAATAAGGGCACTTGGCCTCACCGGTTTTGGCCACATCCAAATAGACCTTGGGGTGGCTGTTCCAGATTTTCATGTCGGCTTTGGGGCTGGGGCAAAACACGCCGCCTTGGGGGTTCAGGTCGGTGGCCAGCAGTTCAACAGCTTGGGTGCTCATTGGTATTCCTCAGACCAAAGTCAGCCAGTGGGCGTACTTGGGGTTGCGGCCGTTGACGATGTCAAAGAAGGCGCTCTGGATTTTCTCGGTGATCGGGCCGCGGCTGCCCACGTAGTCGTCTTTGCCCAACTCGATGCGATCGAGTTCGCGAATTGGCGTCACTTCGGCGGCGGTGCCGGTGAAGAAGGCTTCGTCAGCGATGTACACCTCGTCGCGGGTGATGCGCTTTTGCACGATCTCCAGACCCAGGTCCTTGGCGATGTGGAACACCGTGTTGCGGGTGATGCCGTTCAAGGCGCCAGCCGACAAGTCGGGCGTGTAGATCACGCCGTTTTTGACCACAAAAATGTTCTCGCCCGCGCCTTCGGACACAAAGCCCGAGGTGTCGAGCAACAGGGCTTCGTCGTAACCTTCGTCGGTCACTTCCATGTTGGCCAAAATGCTGTTGGTGTAGTTGCTCACCGCCTTGGCCTGCGTCATGGTGATGTTGACGTGGTGGCGGGTGTAGCTGCTGGTTTTCACGCGGATGCCGCGCTTCATGCCTTCTTCGCCCAGGTACGCACCCCAAGTCCAGGCGGCCACCATCAGGTGGATGGTGTTGCCCTTGGGGCTGACGCCCAGTTTTTTGTCGCCAATCCAGGTCAGGGGGCGGATGTAACCGCTTTCCAAGTTGTTCTCGCGCACCACGGCACGCTGGGCCTCGTTGACCTGCGCTTGGGTGAAGGGGATGTTCATGCGCAAGATCTTGGCGCTGTTGAACAGGCGCTCGGTGTGCTCAGCCAAACGGAAGATGGCGGTGCCTTGCTCGGTTTTGTAGGCGCGAACGCCTTCAAAAGCGCCGCAGCCGTAGTGCAGGGTGTGGCTCAGCACATGGATCTTGGCATCGCGCCAATCGACCATCTGGCCGTCCATCCAGATTTTGCCGTCACGGTCTGACATGGAGGGGATGACAACGCTCATGAAAGTGTCCTTTGAATTAGCTGCAATAAACAGGTTTGACCCGGATTTTAAGGGTTTGGCCCTTCGGGGCGCTCTGGCGTGCCTACTTCGGGGAGCACTTCGGGGCGCTCCTCAGGGCGCACCAGTGTCCATTCGGTCAACTTGCCACCCACAAAGGTGCAGGTGACCACCGAATCGCTGGTGTCGGTCCAGGTGTACACCTCAGGCTGGGTGTCTTTTTCTGTTTGAAGCAGGCCCAAAGAGCGGGTCATGGCGATGACGTGCATCAGCGTGACGCCTTTTTGCAGTTTGGCATTGAGCATCACGGCGCTGGCCACATGGCCAATGGGCCGGTCAGCGGCTTTTTTCAGGATGGCGACCATGCGGGTGAAATGCATCAAAACCCACATGACCACGCCGCCCACGGCCAAGGCAATGCCCGGCCAGCCAAAGGCTTGCCAAGCCCCCACAGTCAAGATGGCGATGCCCGTGAGGGTGAGGATTCGGGTGAAATTCATGGGGGCAGATTGTGCCTTGCGTGGCCCAGCAGCTTGGCTTTTTAGCCTTGATTTTTCAGGGCCAGTGCCTGCTCGTACAAGGTGTTTTTGGATTCGCCTGAGATCTCGGCCGCCAGTTTGACCGCCGTTTTGAGTGGCAACTCGGGCAGCAAGAGCTGCAAAACCCGCAAGCCTTCACCGGTGGCGGCGTCAACGGGCGCGTCGTGCAGCACCAGCACAAATTCACCCCGCAGGCGCTCAGGCTTTTCAGCCAGCCAGGCGCTCAAGTCTTGCGCGGGCAAGTTTTCGATCTGCTCAAACTGCTTGGTCAACTCACGCCCCAGGGTGATGGGGCGGTGGCCCAGCACCGCCAGAGCTTGGGCGAGGGCTTCGATGCGGTGCGGCGCCTCCAGCAGCACCACGGCGCGGCTTTCTTGCGCCAGCTGTTGCACGGCCATCTGCCGCTCGGTGGCTTTGCTGGGCAAAAAACCGGCAAACACAAAACCGTGGTCACCGGTCATGCCCGATGCGCTGAGCGCTGTGGTCACGCTGCTGGCGCCGGGCAGCGGCATGACCCGAAACCCTGCTTGCCGAACGGCCGCCACCAGCCTCGCGCCGGGGTCGCTGATGGCGGGGGTGCCTGCATCGCTCACATAGGCCACGCGCTGGCCTTGGCCCAGACGTTCGAGCACGTTGTGCGCCGCCTCGGCTTCGTTGTGCTGGTGCAGCGCTAAAAGTTGGCTGCCCGGGCGGTCCAACCCGTAGGCCCGCAGCAATTGCTGGGTGTGGCGGGTGTCTTCGCAGGCCACCACGTCGACGCGGGCAAGAACGTGCAAGGCCCGCAGGCTGATGTCGGCCAGGTTGCCAATGGGGGTGGCCACGACATACAGTGTGCTGGCCGGGTGGTTTTGTGACCCGGCAGCCTCGTGCGCGGCGGCAAGGGCGTTGGCAAACGAAGCAGACAAGGGAGACGGAGTCAATGCAATTCCTCAATAAAGACAAAGTCGGTCAACGTTCGACCAAAGCCCGGGGCGATGCGGGCGAAGACGAGGCGCTGGCCTTTTTGCAAGAGCGCGGCTTGCGGCTGCTGCAGCGCAATTATCGGACCCCGGGCCGAGGCGGGGGCGAGATTGACCTGATCATGCAGAGCCCGGACGGCACCGTGGTGTTTGTCGAGGTCCGAAAACGCAGCCGCAGCGACTTTGGGGGCGCGGCCGCCACGGTGGGCGTGCACAAGCAGCGGCGCATCATTTTTGCGGCCCGGCACTACCTGCTCGGCTGGCGGCAATTGCCGCCCGCCCGCTTTGATGTGGTGACCCTGGAGGGCCAGGGGCCGCAGTGGCTGCAGGCGGCTTTTGATGCCAGCTAGTGAATCCAAGGTGCGTCATCCCGGATCGAGTGGGGGAAGACAGAAGCGAAATTTCAGCCCGGGCCCCATAACGGTCACCCCGGGCTTGACCCGGGGCCCAGGTCTTTGCACCTTTGAGCAGCAACGGCTGAATGCACTGGATCCC
>JANQXJ010000184.1 GCA_030729445.1 Limnohabitans sp.
CAAACGCATGGCCGAGCTGCGCATGTGCTCGCGCCGAGAGGCCGATGCCTGGATCGAACAAGGCTGGGTATTCGTCAACGGTCTGCCCGCCACCATGGGCCAGCAGGTCACCCTGTCCGACCGCATCACCATCGACAAAGCCGCCGAGCAGCAACAAGACCGGCAAGTGACTATTCTTTTGCACAAGCCCATGGGCTATGTGAGCGGCCAGGCCGAAGACGGGCATGAGCCCGCCATCACCCTGATCAACCCCCGCAGCCACTGGGGCGGTGACCCGTCCAAACTGCGCTTCACCCCGCCCCACCTGCGCGGCTTGGCCCCGGCCGGGCGCCTGGACATCGACTCGACCGGCCTGCTGGTGCTGACACAAGACGGCCGCGTGGCGCGTCAGTTGATTGGCGAAGACTCTGAGATGGAAAAAGAGTATTTGGTGCGTGTGGCCTACACCGGCCACGAAAACACCGCCGCAGCCGCGGCTGCCTCGGCCACCTATGGCGGCAAAGCCAACCAGCTCACCACCATTGGCGACTTCGACCGGGTGAGCGCCAATGTGCAAGCCGTCTTCCCCAAAGCCCAACTCGAGCGCCTGCGCCACGGCCTGAGCCTGGACGGCAAACCCCTCAAACCCGCCAAGGTGGATTGGCAAAACCCCGAGCAGCTGCGCTTTGTGTTGACCGAAGGCAAAAAGCGCCAAATCCGCCGCATGTGCGAGCAAGTGGGCCTGAAAGTGGTGGGCCTCAAGCGCATCCGCATGGGCAACGTGCAACTGGGCCAAATGCCCGCGGGCACTTGGCGGTATTTGGGGCCGAACGAATCGTTCTGACCCCTTGAAACCCCACCAGACGCCCCCAAGTGTGGGGCGTTTTGGTTTTCTGATCTCTTTGTTTTTTACCTGTTGAACCGCTATGAGCAAACAAACCCATGCCTTTCAGGCCGAAGTCGCGCAACTGCTGCACCTGGTCACCCACTCGCTGTATTCCAACCAAGAGATCTTTCTGCGCGAGCTGATCTCGAACGCCTCGGACGCCTGCGACAAGCTGCGTTTTGAAGCGCTGAACAACAACGCGCTGTACGAAGACGCACCTGAGCTGCAAGTTCGCCTGTCTTTTGACAAAGCCGCCAAAACCTTGACGATCACCGACAACGGCATCGGCATGACGGCGCAAGAAGCGATTGACCACCTGGGCACGATCGCCAAGAGCGGCACCAAGGACTTCATGAGCAAGCTGAGCGGCGACCAGAAGTCGGACGCGCAGCTGATTGGCCAGTTCGGTGTGGGCTTTTACTCGGGCTTCATCGTGGCCGAAAAAATCACCGTCGAAACCCGCCGTGCAGGCGCAGCAGCGGCAGAAGGCGTGCGCTGGATCAGCGGTGGCACGGGCGACTTTGAGGTGGAGACCATCACCCGCGCCGAACGCGGCACCAGCGTGATCTTGCACCTGCGCGAAGAAGCGCTGGAGTACGCCAACACCTGGAAGCTCAAAGAAATCGTCGGCAAATACTCCGACCACATCAGCCTGCCCATCTTGATGGAAAAGGAAGAGTGGCAAGACGGCGAGCTGATCGACCCGAGCAACGAAGAAGCTGGCCGCAAACCCGGCGGGATGGTCAAGACGGGCGAGTGGGAAACCATCAACAAAGCAAGCGCCTTGTGGACCCGCCCAAAGAAAGACATCACCGACGAGCAGTACGCCGATTTCTACAAACAAATCAGCCGAGACTTTGAAGCGCCGCTGACCTGGACCCACAACCGCGTGGAAGGCAGCACCGAATACACCCAGCTGCTCTACATCCCATCCAAGGCCCCGCAAGACCTGTGGAACCGCGACAAGAAGGCGGGCATCAAGCTGTATGTGAAGCGCGTCTTCATCATGGACGAGGCCGAAGCGCTGATGCCCAGCTACCTGCGTTTTGTGAAGGGCGTGGTGGACTCCGCCGACCTGCCGCTGAACGTGAGCCGCGAGCTGCTGCAAGAAAGCCGCGACGTGAAAGCCATCCGCGAAGGCTGCACCAAGCGTGTGCTGTCGATGCTGGAAGACTTGGCGAAGCACGACAAAGCCCCCGAGGCTTCTGGCGATGTCACTGATGTTTTGAGTGAAGAAGATAAAGCCAAGATCGGCCAGTACACCAAGTTCTACGCCGAGTTTGGCGCGGTGCTGAAAGAAGGTCTGGGCGAAGACTTTGCCAACAAAGACCGCTTGTCCAAGCTGCTGCGTTTCGCGTCCACCACCAGCGACACCGTGAGCGTCAGCTTTGCCGACTACAAAGCCCGCATGAAAGATGGCCAGGACGCGATTTACTACATCACCGCCGACACGCTGGCCGCTGCCAAGAACAGCCCACAGCTCGAAGTCTTCAAGAAAAAAGGCATCGAAGTTTTGCTGATGACCGACCGCGTGGACGAATGGGCGCTGAACTTTGTGCACGAGTTCGATGGCACCCCGCTGCAAAGCGTGGCCAAAGGCGCGTTTGACTTGGGCAAGCTGCAAGACGAAGAAGAGAAGAAAGCCGCTGAAGACGCCGCCGAAACCTTCAAGCCCGTGCTGGCCAAGCTCAAAGAAGCACTCAAAGACAAAGCCGAAGACGTGCGCGTGACCAGCCGCCTCGTGGACAGCCCCGCCTGCCTGGTGGTGACCGACGACGGCATGAGCATGCAGCTCGCCCGCATGCTCAAGCAAGCCGGTCAACAAGCCCCTGAAGTCAAGCCCGTGCTCGAAGTCAACCCCGAGCACGCGCTGGTCAAAAAGCTCGACGGCTCGGTCCACTTCCACGACCTGGCCCACATCCTGTTTGACCAGGCCCTGCTGGCCGAAGGCGGTTTGCCCGAAGACCCTGCGGCTTATGTGAAGCGGGTCAATGCGCTGCTGAGCTGATCGGCAACCATTCCCACAAAAAGCCCCGCCAGACTCAAGTTTGGCGGGGCTTTTTTGCCTTCTATCACCCCGCAAAGCCTGATGCAACCAAGCTTCTTACCCATCGAGGTTGGAAACTTAGATGGGTATAGCCCCCTCTGACCCCTGTTCACAATGGCTTACAAATGTTCGGCCCAATGGTGGTCCAATCAGCAGATGACATCCTTTCAATACC
Source organism: Limnohabitans sp. (assembly GCA_030729445.1). GTDB lineage: Bacteria > Pseudomonadota > Gammaproteobacteria > Burkholderiales > Burkholderiaceae_C > Limnohabitans_A. Next base: position 3,088 of record JANQXJ010000184.1, read on the forward strand.
CCATCGCCTTTCGCCCCCGCCTGAACAAGCTTCTGGCGCCATTGACCTTGGCTGTCGCCCTGACCGGTTGCAGCAACGTGCACACCGGCGCGGGCATCAACGTGAACGTGCCCATCTTGCCTGGCGTGTCGGTGGGGGAAATGCAATTCAGATGTTCATGAGTTGAT
>JANQXJ010000185.1 GCA_030729445.1 Limnohabitans sp.
GCCGCTTCTATGCGCTGGACGACTGTGGCACCCGCATCAACCCTATGATCATTGAGGGGCAAATCCATGGCGGTTTGACTGAAGGTTTTGCCGTGGCCATGGGCCAGCAAATGCCGTTTGATGCCCAGGGCAACTTGCTGGGCAACACGCTGATGGATTACTTCTTGCCCACCTTTGTAGAAACCCCCCACTGGGAAACCGACCACACCATTACGCCCTCGCCGCACCACCCACTAGGTGCCAAGGGCGTGGCCGAATCACCTCACGTCGGCTCCATACCTACCTTCACTTCAGCGGTGGTCGATGCTTTTTCTCATCTGGGTGTCACCCACCTAGACATGCCTCACAATGCTTTTCGCACTTGGAAAGCCTTGCGCGAGCACGGTGCCGCTTTGTAATCAGGAAATCTCATGGAAGTCAACCTCGACAAACAATACCCGCTCGATGTGGATGCCACACGAGCGTGGGCCTTGCTCACTGACCTCAAAGCGGTGGCCAGTTGTATGCCCGGCGCGGAAATCACAGAACAACTGTCTGACACTTCTTACAAGGGCGCGGTCAAGGTGAAAGTGGGCCCAGCTGTAGCCCAGTTTGGCGGTACGGTGGACGTGATCGAAGCGGTGACCAGTGAACGCAAGATGGTTTTGCGTGGCAAGGGTGCCGACAAGGGCGGTTCGTCAGCCTCTATGGACCTGACGGCAATCATCACTTCCGACCCCAGCAACCCCTCGCACTGCGTGCTCAACGGTCAGGCCGCTGTGATCGTGAACGGCAAGTTTGCTCAGTTCGGTGGCCGCTTGATGGTGCAGGTGTCAGACATGCTACTGGCGCAGTTTGTGGAGAACTTTCGCCAGACCGCATTGAGCTTGCCCACTGCGGATGGCGCACCATCTGACCCAGCACATGACGCGGCATCTGCAAAGGCACCCGTTGTAGCCAAAGAGATCAACGGTTTGGCAATTTTTTGGTCCTTGGTCAAAAGCTGGTTTGGTGGCTTGCTCGGCAAGAAGGTCTGAGCATGGCCACGTCAGGCCTGTCCGCGCAACCTGCCGCCGAGGAGCGCTTGCTGCGCGAACGGCTGCAAGCCTCGGGCTATTTAGCCGACGAAGATTTGGCCACTACCGTGTGGCTGGCTTCAGCGTTGCAGCGGCCCTTGTTGATTGAAGGTGACGCTGGTGTGGGTAAAACCGCGCTGGCCACGGCGCTTGCGCAATCTCAAGGCGCGACACTGGTTCGCTTGCAATGCTTTGAAGGTTTGGACCTGGCGCAAGCCGCTTACGAATGGAACTATGGTCGCCAGCTGATGGCAATTCGTTTGAATGAAGCGGAAACCGATGGCGCAGCCCGTGTGCGCGAAGCAGACTTGTTTAGCCGCGAGTATTTGCTAGAGCGGCCCTTGCTGCGCGCCATCAGCCAGACTGGCCCTTGCGTGCTGCTGATCGATGAGATCGACCGCGCCGACGAAGCCTTTGAAGCTTTTTTGCTCGAAGTGTTGTCCGACTACCAAATTACCGTGCCCGAAATCGGTACGCTTTGCGCCACCCACATTCCGCAAGTGATACTCACCAGCAACGGCACACGAGAGTTGTCCGACGCACTGCGCCGACGCTGCCTATACCACTACCTCGATTACCCGACGCTGGCACGCGAGATCGCCATCGTTAAAAGCGCTTTGCCGCAGGCCGACAGCCATTTGGTAGAGGAAGCCGTGCAGTTTGTGCAACGCCTTCGCCGTGAAGACCTGGCCAAGATTCCCGGCATCGCTGAAACCTTGGACTGGGTCAGTGCTTTGTTCAAGTTGGGTCACAACAACTTGCCAGAAGACATGGCGAACGTATTGGGCACTTTAGGTTGCTTGCTCAAAACCCGTGAAGACCGCTTTTTGATGGGGCCAGATCGACTGCGCCAACTGGTTGAAGGGCGACGTTCTGTGGGGGTAGCCGAAAAGGGTGCAGCCCAGACGCAGGTCGCCGTATGAAAGACACCCCAGCCAGCATGCCATCTGAGCGACTGGCGACTTTTGCTGGGCTTCTGCGTGAGCACGGCCTGACGGTGGGTGTGGCCGAGCAACAAGCCATGCTGCAAGCGGCCTTGCACTTTGGCCCTTTGCAAGAAAAACCGCTTCAGGCAGCTTGGCGCGCCATTGCTTGCCACAGTCACCGCGAATGGCAGCTGTGGCCGGATGTGTACGAGCGGTTTTGGCACCCCGAGAAACTGCGCGGTGGCGTCAAAGTCAGCGGCCAAACCCGCCCCAGTCGTAACCTGCGCCAAAGCGTGCAAGCCTTGCACGATCAGATGGATGCGGCCCAACAACCCAACACCCAGGCCGGCGGCCAGCAGGCCGCGCCCCAAACAGCGGGTGATTTACCTGCAGAAGGTATAGACGAACACAACGCAGGCATACCCCGCGCCCAAGGCGGCGCAAGTCGCACCGAGGCCTTGCACCAGCGCGATGGCCAGATGTGGCTGCCGCAGGAGCTCAACGCCTTGCAACAACTTGCACGCCAAATCACCGCCAAGCTACAACCCCGCCCCACCCGCCGCTGGCGCTTGGCACCACGTGGTCAACGTCTGGATTTACGCCAGACCCTGCGCCGCAGCGTGGCCTGGGGCGGCGAGCTGATGCAACCGGCTTGGAAAGTCAAACGCGTGGAGCCCCCACGATTGTTCATCTTGGCCGATGTGAGCCGTTCCATGGAGTCGCACGCCGCGCTGTTTTTGCGCGTGGCACGCGCCTTTGCTTTGGAAGCAGACGCCCGCGTGTTTGTCTTTCATACCCGTTTGGCCGAAGTCACGTCTTATATGCAGCGTGACACTCCAGCCATTCAGGAAAAGGTCAACGCTGTCACAGCGGGTTTTGGTGGTGGCACACGTATCGCGGCCAGCCTGCAAGACTTTGCCCGTCAGCATGCACGTGCGCAACTCAACCGTGGCTCGCGTGTGTGGGTGTTTTCGGATGGGTTCGACACCGACGAACCAGAACTGTTGAGCGCTGCGATGCAGGAAGTTCGCGCACGCGGGGCTCGTATCACATGGTTTCACCCTACGCGCCAGGTGCCCGCCGCCGCGGCTGTGCAACAGGCTCGCCGCTGCATAGAGCGGTTCGTGCCCTTCGCCAGCTTGGCCGACCTCGCAGCCGCAAGGCATGTGTTGCACTGAACTTTGAATTCAAGGAGATCGCTATGAACCGCCACGAATGGATCACCCAAGCCGCACGGCTGCACAG
>JANQXJ010000186.1 GCA_030729445.1 Limnohabitans sp.
CCACATCTTCGGCACCCAAGCTGGAGGCCTGGGTCACGGGCGCGAACTCGGCCGCAGCACGGCGCAGCAGCGTTTGGGTCTCGGCCAGTTTGGCCGCAAAGTCAGCGCTGGCTTGGGCGTGCAGCGCGGTGGCTTTGGCCGGGGCGCTGCGCGAAGCAATCAGGCTCGAAGTCATCAGGCGGCCTTGGCAAAGTGAGGCTGCGTCTGCACAGCCGAGCCTTGGTAGAACCCGGCGAAGCGGTCCAGCTGGCGCTGCGCGGCACTGGCATCCACGCCGTCTTTGAGCACGGCCACGTCAAAGCCAGTGCGCTGCATCTGCACCAGTTGGTCGATCAGCACGTCGCCCGTGGCACGCAACTCGCCCGCAAAACGCAGGCGGCGGCGCAGCAAAAAGGCTTGGCTGTAAGCACGGCCATCGGTGAATTTGGGGAACTGTAAATCGATGCGGGTCACGCCACTCAGGTCGAGCGTGCGCGGGTCGACGTCGTTGGCCAATGTGATGTGCGTTGGCGATTCAACGCTCTGGTGTTCTTGGGTGGTGATGATGTTCATGGTCTTTTATCCCAGCGTTCAAGCCGTTGGTGCATCGGCAGTGTGGCGAGCGGCGTTGGCCGCCGCTTTGAACGGGTCGATGCCCACACGGCGCAGGGTCTCGATGAAGTGTTCGTCGCGGCCTTGCACGGGCTGGCGCAGGGCTTTGTAGGTGTCCAAAACCGCTTCGATCACGTCGGGCACTTCCACCGACGAGAACGAAGGGCCCACCACTTTGCCGGGGCCTGTGGGGCCAGACAAGGCTTTGCCGTCGGAGCCCCCCAGCGTCACCTGGTACCACTCCTTACCATCCTTGTCGACGCCCAAAATGCCAATGTGGCCCGAGTGGTGGTGGCCACACGAGTTGATGCAGCCGCTGATGTGGAAGTCGATGTGACCGAGGTCGCCCAACTCGTCGAGGTCTTGGTAACGCTCGGTGATGGCGGCCGCCAAAGGCAGCGAGCGGGCATTGGCCAAAGCGCAGTAGTCGCCGCCGGGGCAGGCGATCATGTCGGTCAGCAAACCGATGTTGGGCTGGGCCAGGCCCAAGGCTTTGGCTTGCAGCCACAGCGCATGCAGCTGGTCCAGGCGCACCCAAGGCAGCACCAGGTTTTGGCTGTGGGTCACGCGGGCTTCGCCTGCAGAGAACTGGGCCACCAGGGCGGCGGCAGCGTCCAGCTGATCGGCGGTGGCGTCGCCGGGTGCTTGGCCCGGACGCTTGAAGGACAGGGTCACGGCACGCAAAGCGGGGTTTTGGTGCGGCTTCACGTTTTGCGCCAGCCAGCGGGCAAAGGCGGGCGTTTTGGCCGCTTCGATGGCGACATCGGCTTCGGCCTGGGCGACCCATTCGGAGGTGCTGGTTGGCAGGTTCAGCGCAGGCGCAGCAAAGCAGGCCGCTACGCGCTCGAACTCGGTTTGTGGGATGGTGTGCAAGCCACCGTCTTTGACCAAGATGTCTTGGTATTCGGCTTCAACTTCGTCAAAGTAACGCTGGCCTTCGGCCTTCACCAAAATCTTGATGCGGGCTTTGTAGATGTTGTCGCGGCGGCCCCAGCGGTTGTAGACGCGGATCACGGCTTCGAGGTAATTCATGATCTGGTTCCAGGGCAGGAACTCGCGGATCACGGTGCCCACCGTGGGCGTGCGGCCCATGCCGCCGCCCACCAGCACCTTGAAGCCGATTTCGCCCGCGGCGTTCTTCACCATCTGCAGGCCCACGTCGTGCCAGCCGATGGCGGCGCGGTCTTCCACTGCGCCCGTGATGGCGATCTTGAATTTGCGGGGCAAAAACGCGAACTCGGGGTGCAGCGTGCTCCACTGGCGGATCAGCTCGGCATACGGCCGTGGATCGACCACTTCGTCCACCGCCACCCCGGCCAGCTCGTCGGTGGTGGTGTTGCGGATGCAGTTGCCGCTGGTCTGAATGCCGTGCAGGTTCACGCTGGCCAAGAGGTCCATCACGTCGGCCGACTGGGACAGGGGAATCCAGTTGAACTGCACGTTCTGGCGGGTGGTGAAGTGGCCGTAATTGGTGGTCAGTTTGGGGGCTGGACCCGCAATTTGGTCTTGTGTGGCTTGGGCATGGGCCAGCAGGGCGGGGTCGGGCGTGTCGTAGTCGCGGGCAATTTGGGCCAGCACTTGGAGCTGAGGGGCCGAGATTTCGCCGTAAGGCACGGCCACGCGCAGCATGGGCGCGTAGCGCTGCACATACCAACCGTTTTGCAGGCGCAGGGGTTTGAACTCGTCGGCGCTCAGTTGGCCGGCTTCAAAGCGCTCCAGCTGGTCGCGGTGTTGTGCGGCGCGGGCACGCACAAATTGTTTGTCAAATTCGGTGTATTGGTACATGAGGGTTCTTCTTCAGATCAAAACCAGTTTGGTGCCAGCCCAAGCCAGCAAGAGGGACAGGACGCCGCGCACCAGTCGCTCGGGTGTGCGGTGCATGAGGCGAGCGCCAAGCCAGATGCCGGGTAGAGAGCCCGACAGCAGTTTGGCCAGCAAAGGCCAGTCCACCGAGCCCAAAGACGCATGGCCCAGGCCCGCCACCAAGGTCAGCGGCACGGCATATGCGATGTCGGCGGCCACGATGCGCGGCAGGGGCAGCAAGGGGTAAAGCAGCAGCAAAACACTCACACCGATGGCACCGGCGCCTACCGAGGTGAGGGTCACCAACACGCCGATCAGCGCCCCAAAAAGCACGGGCAAGCTCCAGTGGCGGGCTTGTGTTGCGTGGCCAGGGTCGCCCGCAGTGTGGGCGGTGGGCAGTTGCTTGCCGCGCAGTGTTTTGTAGAACATGGCCGCTGCCGTCAAGAGCAGGGCCACACCCAGGCTGTGGGTCATAATGGATTGGACCTGCGGGTTGGCCGGGCCGATCTTGTGCAAAGCCGCCAATGTCAGCAGTGCGGCCGGTATGCTGCCGGCACTGAGCCAGCCCACCACGCGCCAAGGCACGATCCGCTGGCGGGCAAAACTGAGGGTGCCACCCATTTTGGTCACGGCTGCAAACAGCAAGTCGGTGCCTACAGCCATGTAGGGTTTGACGCCAAAGAAAAAGATCAGGATGGGCGTCATCAAGGAGCCGCCGCCTACCCCCGTCAAGCCCACAACGACGCCGACGAAAAAACCTGCAAAGACATAAGCCAAATCCACCATGGCGGCGACTGTAATGGGGCTTTATGCCAAAAC
>JANQXJ010000187.1 GCA_030729445.1 Limnohabitans sp.
ACCACGGGCAGCCGCATCTCAGCAGCCAGCGCCACGATGTGGCGTTCGAACAAGCCGTGAAAATGGTCGTTCAGCACATGCAAGTGCTCGATCAGCAAGTCACGACGGTGGCCGTCTTGGGGCGGTAGGCCGATAAGGGTGAGCACCTCAGCACGGGCCTCCTCCGAGGCCTGGCGACCTTTCAATTGGGAGCGAGGTTGGCGCAGTTGCTGGCGAACCTGGTCCAGGCCAATGTGGGTAGCGTTCGCCATGTTGATCAATAGGTTTCGAGGTGCAGACGGCCTTCTTTTTTGAGCGCAGCGCCCACGCTTTCCCAATCGAGCCCGGCGTTCTGTGCGATGTCGCGCAGGGCCATGACCACGCCCTCTTCCATGCTTTTTAAGCCACACACATAAAAACAGGTGTTCGGGTCTTTGAGCTGGGCCGCGATGTCGGCCGCACGATCGCGCATGGCGTCTTGCACATAACGCTTGGGTTTGTCCACTTCGCGCGAGAACGCGAACTCGGTGTCAATGAAGTCTTTGGGCAGGTTGTTGAGTGGCCCGAAGTAAGGCAGCTCGGCAGGCGTGCGGGCGCCAAAGAACAGCATGAGTTTGCCGCCTTCAAACTTGCCGCTGGCCCGCAGGCGGCGGCGCCATTCGGTCATGGCCCGCATGGGCGCAGAGCCGGTGCCGGTACAGATCATGACGATGTTGCTCTTGGGGTGGTTGGGCATCAAAAAGCTCGCGCCAAACGGCCCGATCACCTGCACTTTTTCGCCCACATTCAGATCGCACATGAAGTTGGAGGCCACGCCGCGCACCGGTTTGCCGTCGTGGTCTTCGAGCACGCGCTTGATGGTCAGCGACAGGTTGTTATGCCCGGGACGCTCGCCGTTGCGGGGGCTGGCAATCGAATACTGACGTGCATGGTGCGGCTTGCCGTTGGCGTCCACACCCGGCGGGATGATGCCGATCGACTGGCCTTCGAGCACCGGGAAGGGCAGGCTGCCAAAGTCGAGCACGATGTGGTGGGTGTCGTAGTCTTGCTGGCCAGCTTGTTGGCCCACTTCGGTCACACGCAGATTGCCGGTCACGGTGGCGGTGATGGTCTTCTCTGCTGCTTTGGGGCCATAGAGGTTGGTGTAGGCGTGGGCAGCCGACCAAGGGGGGATCGTCGCGCCAAACTGCGCCGAGTTGAAGCCCGAGGCGGCGGCGGTGCTGACGGCTGAAGCCGAGGACGCCGCCGCCGCTTGCACAGCCGTTTGTGCTTCTTCTTGAGCGGTGTCAGCCACGCCACCCGCTGCAGCCAACTCTTCGGCACTCAGCTCTGCTGGCAAGTCGTACCACTTGAGTTGTTCTTCAATGCTGTAGGCCTTGGCCTTGGGCACCATGCGCCAGTTGTCAATCGAGCCTGTCGGACATGGCGAGATGCAGTCCATGCAACCGTTGCAGACGTCGGCTTTGACCACGTAGTTGAGCGAGTCGTGGGTGATGGCGCCCACCGGGCAGATCGCTTCGCAGGTGTTGCAGCGGATGCAGATTTCCGGGTCGATCAGGTGTTGTTTGATCAGCGTCGCTTCGGTGCTCATGTCTTGGCTCTCTTGTATTTGGCGTTTTATGTCTGTGGTCTGCGAGGTCCGCAACGGAATGGCTTGGGGCCGGGCACCTCATACGGAGTACCGAAAATCGGTGCCCGGCCCCAAGCCATTCCGTCGCTCTGTGCCTGCTTCAACGCTCAGAGTCTACTGGGACCCTGATCGCTCAGCTCACCCATGTCATTGAAAGGGCAAGGGGCGGGTGACGATTTTCGGTACCCCGTTATGAGGAACCCGCCCCTTGCCCTTTTAATGACCGCCTCCACTCAAGGCAGAACATAGAAACGACCAGCCACACAGCCACCAACAGACGCTCAACAAATTCCATGCAGTTGACAGGGGAAGGGGTGGGTGACGATTTCTGGTACCCCAGTATGAGGAACCCGCCCCTTCCTCTGTCAACTGCTGCCCCCACAACGAAGCAGAGGCAGCAGTCAAATCAGAAACGCAATCAGTTGAAGCGGACGTAATCAAAGTCCACGGGCTGACGGTTGATACCCATGACGGGTGGCGCGATCCAGTTGGCAAACTTGCCTGGCTCAACGACACGGCCCATCAGGCTGGCCACATAAGCGCGGTCTTCGTTGGTCGGCAACCACTCGCCCACTTGCGCCATCCACTGCTCGTCGCTCACCACACGGCCATCGGGCGTGATCTTGGCACCGGACAAAGAGCCGATGTTGCGGTGAAACGCCTTGTGTGGTGCAGTCAAAGTAAAAGGAATACCCGCTTTGCTGATCACGCGGTTCCAACGGTCGATGCCGCCTTTGGAGTCGGTGATGTAGTCGTCGCGCAGCACTTCGTTCAAAGCGTTGAGCATCGGCACTTCTTTTTCGACCAACTTGCCGTCTTCGACCGACAGGATCTTGTAGCTGTTGCCCTTCAAGACGTGGTCATCACCGCGCTTGCCTTCTTCATAACGGCCTTTGAGACCGGAGCTGTAAAAAGTGGCAGCGTTGGACGACTGGTCGGCACCGAACAAATCGATGGTCACCGAGAAGTGGAAGTTGATGTAACGCTGAATGGTCGGCAAATCGATCACGCCAGCTGCACGCAGCTTGCCCACGTCGTCGGTCTTGAGCTGGTTCATCACGTCCACGGTGCGCTGGATGGTGCGGCTCACACCGGACTCGCCCACAAACATGTGGTGCGCTTCTTCGGTCAGCATGAACTTGGTGGTACGGGCCAGCGGGTCGAACGCGGATTCGGCCAAGGCGCACAACTGGAACTTGCCGTCACGGTCGGTGAAGTAAGTGAACATGAAGAACGACAACCAGTCAGGCGTCTTCTCGTTGAAGGCCTGCAAGATGCGGGGGTTGTCTTCGTTGCCGCTGTTGCGTTGCAGCAGGGCGTCGGCTTCTTCACGGCCGTCCTTGCCGAAGTATTTGTGCAGCAGGTACACCATGGCCCACAGGTGACGGCCTTCTTCGACGTTGATTTGGAACAGGTTGCGCAGGTCGTACATGCTGGGCGCAGTCAGGCCCAGGTGGCGCTGCTGCTCGACCGATGCGGGCTCGGTGTCGCCTTGTGTGACGATGATTCGACGCAAGTTGGCGCGGTGCTCGCCAGGCACGTCTTGCCAGGCTTTTTCGCCGATGTTGTCACCAAAATGGATCTTGCGGTCTTGCTCGCCGGGGTTCAGGAACACGCCCCAACGGTAGTCGCGCATCTTGACGTGGCCGAACTGCGCCCAGCCTTGCGGGTCCACGCTCACGGCGGTGCGCAGGTACACGTCCATGTCGGTCGAGCCTTCGGGGCCCATGTCGTCCCACCAGTTGATGAAGTTCGGCTGCCACTGCTCCAGGGCGCGTTGCAGCGTGCGGTCTTCGCTCAGGTTGACGTTGTTGGGGATCTTTTCGCTGTAGTTGATACCGGACATGAGAGTCTCCAGAAATGAAAAAGCAACGGTGGGGTCAAATTTCGGTTGCAGCGTAGACCACCGGGAACCACGCTGCACAACGATCTGAAATGAAAAGGACTTAAACGCGGTTCATGTCGAACTGAACTTTTTCGCCCTTGCCGTAAACCTTCAGGGCACCTTTTTCGCCCACGGCGTTGGGGCGCTGGAAGATCCAGTTTTGCCAAGCGGTCAAACGGCCAAAAATGCGGGTCAACATATTCTCTTGGCTGGCAAAACGAAGGTTGGCTTCCAGACCGGTCAGCGCGTCAGGCGACATGGAAGAACGCTCTTCCAAGGCCAGACGGATCTCGTCGGCCCAGTCGATGTCGTCAGGGGCAGCGGTGACCAAGCCCAAAGCCAAAGCGGCGTCAGCGTCGAGCGCTTGGCCAATGGCGCCGCGTGCGGCTTCCATGGCGGGCACTTCTTCATAGAAGCGGCGCTGCAGGCGGGTCTGGTCGTTGACCATGGGGAAGAAACCGAAGTTCATTTCGTTCAGTTGGATCTTGGGGGCTTTGGCCTCGTCGTCCGGCAGCGCCAGCATGTAAGCGCGGTCAGCGCAGAAAGCCAACTCGGCGAGTGTGCCGACAAAACAAGTCCCTTCTTCAACCAAGGCAAACAGGCTGCGCGAGGTCACATCCATGCGGGCCAGGGTGCGGCGCAGGTGGCCGATGGTTTCGCGCACAAACCAGTGGTCTTTGTTCGCCAGCATGGTGGCATCCGAGGCCAACACCGCGGCAGCGTCACCCGCTGTATTGATGACCCAAGTGCCGATGTCGAGTTCGTTGGTGCGCATGTGCAGAACAGCGTCGTCGAGTTCGCGCACCATTTGCAGGGGCCACCAGTTCATGCCAGCGGCTTCGATGCCAGCGATGTCGGTGGGCTGTGCTGTGGCGGGGGCCTTGACGGTGAAGGTGGCGATGCGCTTGGCGCGGTCGATCTCCACCGAGACGTTGGTGTAAGTCAGCGCATCGGCCGCGATGCTGCGGTTCAAGGGGGTCAGCGTCACGCCCTTGACGCCAGCGGGGCGGATGCTGCCAGCGGCCAGCTTGGTGGCACGCTGCTTGACCACATCTTTGAACACAGCAGGCTTGGCGATCGCATCGACCAAACGCCAGTCCACGGCTTTTTGGCCGCGCACACCTTCAACACTGGTGCAGAAGATGTCGGCCAGATCGTGGCGCACATGGCGTTTGTCGGTCACGCGGGTCAGGCCGCCGGTGCCGGGCAAGACGCCGAGCAAGGGCACTTCGGGCAGTGACACGGCGCTGGAGCGGTCATCGACCAAGACGATGTCGTCGCAAGCCAGGGCCAGCTCGTAGCCGCCACCAGCACAAGCACCGTTCAGAGCAGCCACAAACTTCAGGCCGTCATGCTTGCTGGAGTCTTCGATGCCGTTGCGGGTTTCGTTGGTGAATTTGCAAAAATTCACTTTCCAGCCGTGGGTGGACACACCCAACATGAAGATGTTCGCGCCGGAGCAGAACACGCGGTCCTTCAAGCTGGTCACCACCACGGTGCGCACTTCAGGGTGCTCAAAACGAATGCGCTGCAACGCGTCATGCAGTTCAATGTCCACACCCAGGTCGTAGCTGTTGAGCTTGAGCTTGTAGCCAGGGCGGATGCCAGCGTCTTCGTTGATGTTGATCGACAGGGTCGCGATTTCGCCTTCAAAAGACAGTTGGATGTGCTTGTATTCAGCGGGGCTGGTCTGGTAATTGACCTGGAAATGGGCGCTCATGGTGGTCTCCGTCGGTGGCGTCAGGTTTGAATTCTGTCAAAAATGCATTTCAGTGCATGTTGCAGTGAAGTTTAATGCAGGTCAAAAGCCACTACAACATGCACTTTAATTCATTTTATAAGTGTTTACCCTAGGAAATGAAGTTTCCTGCGTCCGCTCAAGTCGCCAAACTCAAATGTTGGCGAACCGAAGACCGCAAGGCCTCGAACGCCTGGTCTTCGGTGCGCCCACTGGTGTTGATGGCCAGGTCGGCCTTGGAATAAAAGGCCGATCGGCCTTCCAAGATGCGCTTGAGATCTTCCATGGCCTCGCGGCTGGCGGCCATGGGCCGCATGTCGCCCTGCGCGGCCACACGGCCCATGTGGTCGGCGGCGTCGGCCTGCAGCCACACGGTCGTGCAGTGCGAAAGCAGCACATTAAAATTGGCCGAATCCGAGACCAAACCACCGGGCGTGGCAATCACCACTTCGGGGTAAATCTGAATGGCTTCCTCGAGCGCACGGCGCTCGTAGCGGCGGTAGGCATTGGCGCCATAGAGGTTGTGGATCTCGCTGATCTGACAGCCCGCAAACTGCTCAATCTGACGACTCAGCTCGATGAAGGGAAAGCCCAGATCACCCGCCAAACGCTGCCCCAGCGCGGTTTTTCCCGCGCCACGCAAGCCGACCAATGCGATGCGGTTTTTACGTTCCTGAGCGTTGCCGCCCTCGCCAAACATGTCACTCAATTGCACACGGGCTCGGCGCAGATCCGCCTCACTGCGCTTAGAGAGCAATTCCCTGATCAACAACCACTCGGGCGAAGTGGTGGTCACATCACCCAGCAACTCAGCCAAGGAGCACTGCAAGGCATGGGCCACCTGCAACAACACCAAGACAGAGACATTGCCCGTGCCGTATTCAAGATTGGCCAAATGGCGTTCGGACACGTCGGCGGCTACAGCCACCGCGCGGCGCGTCATGCCTTTTCGAGAGCGTAAGTTGCGCACCCGCTCCCCCAGCGCCTCCAGAAAAGGACTGCGCTTGGTGTCGGGCTCGGAGGTTTCGGTGGACGGCTTGACTTCAGAGGTCATGTTCAACGCAGCGGCTCAGTTAAGGGAAAACCCTAGGATTTATACCAACCTGAAATATGCACTTTACTGCATACTACAGGACAGGCACCATAGTGCAGGAGATGATGTTTATACCGCCAACTGGCGAAATTGAACACAGGCCACCGAAATAAAGAGGAGACACACCGTGCGCCCAGCAACCCCGCCCCCAAGCGAATTCAATTTCGCCCAGCACTTGATCGCCAGCAACGCAGGACGACCGGACAAAACAGCGCTCATTGACGACACAGGCTCAGTCCAATACGGCACGCTCGCCGAGCAGATTCGCCGCTTTGCCGGGGGCCTGCAGGCTCTGGGACTCAAGCGCGAAGAACGTGTACTTTTGCTCATGCACGACTGCAGCGACTGGGTGGTGGCCTTTTTGGGTTCACTCTACGCGGGCGTGGTGCCCGTGGCGGTCAACACCCTGCTCACGGCCGACGACTACGCCTTCATGCTGCGCAACAGCCGCGCCCAAGCCGCCTTGGTCTCGGGCGCCCTGCTGCCCGCACTCCAAAGTGCTCTGGACTTGTCCAAAACCGAGGTGCGACAAGTGGTGGTCTCGCGCCCCACAGGCGCTTTGGCACAGGGTCAGCTCAATATGGCCGACTTGGTGGCCCAAAACAACCCCGTGCTGCCCGCCCAAACGCTGGCCGATGAACCCGCCTTCTGGCTCTATTCCTCGGGCTCCACCGGCCAACCCAAAGGCACCGTGCACAGCCAGGGCAACCTGTACTGGACGGCCGAGCTGTACGGCAAAGGCGTGCTCCAGCTGCAAGAAAGCGACACCGTGTTCTCGGCCGCCAAGCTGTTTTTTGCCTATGGCCTGGGCAATGCCCTCACCTTCCCTTTGAGCGTTGGGGCCACGGTGGTGCTGATGGCCGAGCGCCCCACCCCACAAGCCACCTTCAAACGTCTGGTCGACCACCAACCCACCGTGTTTTATGGCGCACCCACAGGTTACGGCGGCATGCTGGCCAACCCCGAACTGCCTGCCAAAAGCCAAGTGGCTTTGCGCTTGTGTTCGTCCGCTGGCGAGGCGCTGCCGCGCGACATCGCCGAGCGCTGGACGGCCCACTTTGGTTGCGAAATCATCGACGGCATCGGGTCCACCGAAATGCTGCACGTTTTCTTGTCCAACCGCCCGGGCGATGTCCGTTATGGCACCACGGGCAAGGCTGTGCCTGGTTACGAAGTGCAGTTGCGAAACGAAGATGGCAGCGTGGTCACCGGTCACAACGAAATCGGTGATCTCTACATCCAGGGCCCCAGCAGTGCGCTCATGTACTGGAACAACCGCGACAAAACCCGCGACACCTTCCAGGGTGTCTGGACCAAGAGTGGCGACAAATACACCCGCGACCCCGATGGCTACTACACCTACTCAGGGCGCAACGACGACATGCTCAAGGTCAGTGGCATTTATGTGTCGCCTTTTGAGGTGGAGTCGACCTTGGTTCAACACCCCGCCATTTTGGAGGCGGCCGTGATCGGCAAAGAGGACACCGACGGCCTGACCAAGACCAAGGCCTTCATCGTGCTGAAGGTGGGCCAAAGCCTGACGCAAGAAGAGGTCAAAGCTTTCGTCAAAGAGCGCTTGGCCCCTTACAAGTACCCGCGCTTCATTGAGTTTGTGGCAGAACTGCCCAAAACCGCCACAGGCAAAATCCAGCGCTTTCGCTTGCGCGATCTGGAGAAATCAGCGCCCTGAAAATTGAACAGTTGATCACAAGCCCCGCAGCGCATGCTTGCGTTCAAGGGCTGCTCCATCAGCCAACAAGTTCAGTTCGCTGCGTCGCCCTCGCCTGCATGCGGCAGATTCAGCACCCGCTCAATTTCCTTTTGTAACGCTGCTTGCGACATGGGCTTGGACACATAACCGTCTGCCCCCGCACCCAGAAAACGCTCACGGTCGCCGGTCATGGCGTGGGCCGTGACCATCAAGACGCGGGTTCTGTGACCTAGCTCGGCCTCACGATCACGCAACAATTTGAGGGCCGTGATGCCATCCATGACCGGCATCATCACGTCCATCAGGACCACATCGAAACGGTCTTTTTCCAACACGTCCAGCGCCTGCAAACCATCACAGGCGGAGACGTAGCGGTAACCCATGCGCTGCAACATGATCTCAGCCAACTTGCGGTTGATGTCATGGTCCTCGACCAGTAAGACCGAGATCGGTTTTTGGTAAACCGGGCTCAAACTCAAGTCGGAACCCTGACCGTCTGCAGAGTGCTCGTCATCCGCGTCCAAATTGGTTTTTTCAACCGGCAAGGTCACCGTGAAGCAAGCACCCAGATCGGGCTGCCCGTTGGCGCTGATTTCACCCCCCATCAAATGGACCAGCCTGCGGGTGATGGCCAGGCCTAAGCCCGTCCCCCCGAACGAGCGGGTGACCGAGCCATCACCCTGGGTGAAGGGACTGAACAGGGCCGCCGTACGCGCTGGATCAAAACCAATGCCCGTGTCGGTGATGCTGATGCGCAACACACTGTGATCGGCGTCTTGGCCGGGTAAGGCTTGCACGGCCACGGTGACCGCACCCACTTCTGTGAACTTGATGGCGTTGCCAATCAGGTTGGTCAAGACCTGGCGCATGCGCACCGGGTCCATCCAGGCCCATTCGGGCACCGCCGATGCGATGTCCACCTGCAAATCGATGTCCTTGACACGAGCCAGTTGCTCCAGGGATCGGCTGGTGTCCCGGATCAATTGAGCCGGGCTGACCTTGAGCAACTCCAGCTCCAGCGACTGGGCTTCGATTTTCGAAAAATCCAGGATCTGGTTGATGATGTGGAGCAAGTGGTTGGCCGAGTCCCGTGCCAGCGTCAGGTATTCCTTTTGCGCCGCTTTGTCCTGGGTGTCCATGGCCAACTCGGTCATCCCCACAATGCCGTTCATGGGGGTGCGGATTTCATGGCTCATGTTCGCCAGGAACTCACCACGCATGCGGTTGTCCTGTTCCGCCTTTTCTTTGGCCTCGATGAGCATCCTTTGAGCGTTTTCGATGGCCGTGAAGTCCTGCATCACCCCCACAAAATGCACCTCATCGTCCACCCGCATCTCGCTGATGGTCAAGCGCAGAGAGAACAACTGGCCATCCTTGCGTCGACCATGGAGCACACGCGGCTGGTTGATGATCTTCTTTTCACCGGTGCGTTGGTAGCTCAGCATGTAATCGTCATGCCGCGGCCCATCATTGGGGCCCATCAACCTGTCCAACTTTTGGCCAATGAGCTCCTCTGGGCTGTAGCCAAAAATGGCTTGCGTGGCGGCATTGCACTGGACGATCTGGCCATGGGCGTCGGCCACCACAATGGCTTCTGGCACCGACTTGAAAATGCTGTGCAGCTTGCTTTCGCTCAACCGCATTTGCCGCTCAATTTGCTTGCGCTCGTTGATTTCTTCGCTCAGCTGCTCGATCGCTGCACGCCGTTCGGTGGACAACTTGCGCGATGTGATCAGGGCCTCTCTGAATCGCCGCACCGTCAACCACACCAATAACAGGCCCAAAAAGAGCAAGGCCAAAAGGACGATAAAAGTACGGTTGAGGATGCCGGTGCTGGTGATCTGCCACTGCGAGACGGGAAGCACCACCTCCAATGCGCCGCGCACATCACCAGTTTTCCAATCGGTTCGGGGTGAGCTGGGGTAACTGTTGTGACAGGCCACGCAGCGCAGCGTCATGCGGTCGGCTTGGGCGTAACGGAGGACGCGCTCGCCGTTGAGCACCTCCTCCCGCACAAAAGGCAGGTCCGGGTTTTCTTTCAAATGTTTCAGCGCCTGGCGTTGAAAGTCATCGAGTTGGCGCTCTTGCACACGCCATGGAAAAGGCTTTTCGCTGTAGAGCCTCACTTGGGTTCCACCATCCACCTTGGACAAGTAATGCCCCAAATCCAGGGTCAAAGTGGCCGGTAAAGGCAGCGCATTTTTTCGGTTTTTGTAGTCGTGCGTGACGTGCACACCCGCCTCCATGGCGCGGGGCACGATTTCATCGGTGTAGAAATTGCGAAATTGCGTCAGGCTGACCGCATGGGCCTGCGCACTTTCGGTGGCGTATTGCCGAACCATCCGCTCGCTGGCTTCGTAGGTATAAAGCACCACCCACAGGCAAACGCTCACCAAAAGCACTCCCAGCCACCACAAGGGCCTGCGCTGGAGCGATTGACGAATCCATAAAATAGGTAAAAGGAAGTATTTCACATGACGCCTTTGATACTAGGCGCATGATAACAATGAATACCTAAAACTTCTATTTCAAAACAACCCAAGAAGCCCAAGGCTCAGGCCTTACCCAGCGCAAAGGCTGGATTGGCCGTGTTGAGGGTCAGGTGTCTTTGCTGACCTTGATGGTCGGGAACTTGCTGGAAAAATCCTTGGCCTTGGCCGCGATCTTGACAGCGACCTGTCGGGCCACCGCCTTGTAGATCTGGGCCACCTCACCATCGGGTTCATGAACCACTGTGGGTTTGCCACTGTCTGCTTGCAAGCGAATCTGCATGTCCAGAGGCAACGCGCCCAGGTAGTCCATGCCGTACTCGGCGGCCATTTTCTTGCCGCCGTCGGCGCCAAAGATGTGCTCCACATGGCCGCAATTCGTGCACACATGCACCGCCATGTTTTCCACCAGGCCCAAAATCGGCACGCCCACTTTTTCGAACATCTTCACGCCTTTTTTGGCGTCCAAGAGGGCAATGTCCTGCGGGGTGGTCACAATCACCGCGCCCGTCATGGGCACGCGCTGGCTCAGCGTCAACTGGATATCGCCCGTGCCGGGTGGCATGTCCACAATCAAATAATCCAGCTCTTTCCAGTTGGTCTGGCGCAGCAGTTGCTCCAGCGCCTGGGTGGCCATGGGACCACGCCAGATCATGGCGTCGTCGGGGTTGACGAGAAAACCGATCGACATGACTTGCACGCCATAGTTTTCCATGGGCTCCATGGTCTGGCCGTCTTCGCTCTCGGGGCGGCCTTCAATGCCCATCATCATGGGCTGGCTGGGGCCGTAAATGTCAGCGTCCAGCAGGCCCACCTTGGCACCTTCGGCGGCCAGGGCCAGCGCCAGGTTAACGGCGGTGGTGCTTTTGCCCACGCCGCCCTTGCCAGAGGCCACAGCCACGATATTTTTGACCTGCGGCAGCAGGGCCACGCCGCGCTGGGCAGCGTGAGCGGTGATCTTGCTGGTGACATTGGCCGACACGTTGGCCACGCCCGCCACGCCCTTGGCTGCAGCGATCAATGCTTGGCGCAGGGCCGGGATCTGGCTCTTGGCCGGGTAGCCCAGCTCAACATCAAATGACACATCGACGCCATCGACTTGCAGATTCTTCAAAGTTTTGGTGGATACAAAATCTTTACCCGTGTTCGGATCAATCACGTTTTGCAGGGCTTGAAGCAATTGTTCTTGGCTAACCATCTGAATTCATCCACTTAAAAATATTCTCTTAGTCTAACCAAGCGCGGGTGTCCCCTGATTTTCAATGGTTGAAACGCCGATAGGATGGACCCGATGAGCAACTCAACTGGATTGATACTTTCAGGCGGTGGCGCACGAGCGGCCTACCAAGTGGGTGTACTGGCTGCCATCACACGCATGCGACGCGCAGCTGGTCAGTCACAAGAGAACCCGTTTCCGGTCATCTCTGGGACTTCGGCAGGGGCCATCAATGCCGCTTTTTTGGCCTGCAATGCCGACCGTTTTGACCAAGCGGTCGATGACCTGGTCCAAGTTTGGAGCCACTTTCGAGTTGAGCAAGTTTACCGATCGGATGTCTTGGGCATGGTCCGTTCCGGAGCGCGTTGGCTGTCCTTGTTGTCACTGGGTTGGTTGATCACTCAAAAACGCTTAAGACCCAAATCGCTGCTCAACAATGACCCCTTGCTCAATTTGCTCAAAGAACGCATTGATTTGCATCGCTTGCCAAGCTTGCTGGAGGAGGGGCATTTGCAAGCACTGGCCATCACCGCCTCCAGTTACAGCACGGGTGAGCATGTGACTTTTTATGAAAGTTGCCGCACCGTGACCCCTTGGGTTCGCAACCAGCGTCTCGCTCAGCAGGGGCGTCTGACGCACCTGCATTTGCTCGCCAGCTCAGCGATTCCTTTCATTTTCCCCGCCATGCGGCTCCACGGGCCCCAAGGTGAAGCCTATTTCGGGGATGGTTCGATGCGACAGACCGCACCCATTTCTCCAGCCATTCATTTGGGTGCCAGCAAGATCTTGGTCATAGGTGCAGGCCGCATGTTGGAGCCTCGTCACACATCGACCGAAGAACCAACTTACCCCTCACTGGCCCACATCGCAGGCCACGCCCTCTCCAGCATCTTTTTGGATGCCCTGGCTGTGGACGTCGAACGCATGCAAAGAATCAACCAGACCTTGCAGCTGATCCCACCCGAAAAACGCCTAGACACCCACTTGCGACCGGTTGATTTGCTGCTGATTGCCCCGTCGCAAAGGCTGGACGTGATCGCGGCGCGACATGCAGACGCATTGCCTCCAACAGTCAAAAGTCTGCTGCGAACCCTTGGGGCAAACCAGACCTCGTTTCATGGACAGGGCAATGCCCTGCTGAGTTACTTGCTGTTTGAAGCGGCCTACACGAAAGAGCTGATCGAACTGGGGCAGGCAGATGCTGAGAGGCAACGTGAGGACATTGGCCGATTCTTTGGTTGGCCAACCAAGACCTGAACCCCAAGAGACCACAGACTGATCAGCAGGACTGCAAGTGCATAAAGACTAAAATCAAACGCTTGCCTTTCAGCTTATCCGCCCATTCAGACATGTCCAAGCGCCAACTCTTCGTCACCACCGCCCTGCCGTACGCCAATGGCAATTTCCACATCGGCCACATCATGGAATACATCCAGGCCGACATCTGGGTGCGGTTCCAGCGCATGCAGGGCCACCAGGTCGACTTTGTGGGCGCCGACGACACCCACGGCGCGCCCATCATGATCGCGGCTGAGAAGGCCGGCAAAACGCCCCAACAGTTCGTGGCCGACATCGCCGCGGGCCGCAAACCCTATTTGGACGGCTTTCACATCCAGTTCGACAACTGGCACAGCACCGACGCGCCCGAGAACCACGAGCTGGCCCGCCAGATTTACCGCGACCTGCGCGACATCAGCGCGGCCGATGGCGGCTCGCTGATCGAGGTGCGCTCGGTCGAGCAGTTCTTTGACCCGCAAAAGAACATGTTCTTGCCCGACCGCTTCATCAAAGGCGAGTGCCCCAAGTGCCACGCCAAAGACCAGTACGGCGACAACTGCGAGAGCTGCGGCGCGGTCTACGCGCCCACCGACCTGATCAACCCCTTCTCAGCCCTGTCGGGTGCCAAGCCCGAGCTCAAAACCTCGGAACACTTTTTCTTCAAGCTCTCCGACCCGCGCTGCGTCGAGTTTTTGAGCCAATGGACCCAAGACGGCAAGCTGCAGCCCGAGGTGGCCAACAAGGTCAAAGAGTGGTTTTCGGTGCGCACCAACCCCGACGGCACGACCAGCGAAGGTCTGGGCGACTGGGACATCTCGCGCGACGCGCCCTACTTCGGCATCGAAATCCCCGATGCGCCCGGCAAGTACTTTTATGTGTGGCTGGACGCGCCCGTGGGCTACTTGGCCTCGCTCAAAAACCTGCTGGGCAAGCGCGGCGAAAGTTACGACGCCTACATGGCCAACCCCGCGCTGGAGCAATACCACTTCATCGGCAAAGACATCGTCACCTTCCACACGCTGTTCTGGCCGGCCATGCTGCATTTCTCGGGCCGCAAAACCCCCAACAGCGTGTTCGTGCACGGCTTCTTGACGGTGAACAACGGCGAGAAGATGAGCAAGAGCCGCGGCACGGGCCTGGACCCGCTCAAGTACCTGAGCCTGGGCATGAACCCCGAGTGGCTGCGCTACTACCTGGCGGCCAAACTCTCGGCCCGCAACGAAGACATCGACTTCAACGCCGAAGACTTCATGGCGCGGGTCAACAGCGATTTGATCGGCAAGTTCGTCAACATTGCTTCGCGCTCGGCCGGTTTCATCGCCAAGCGCTTTGGCGGCCAACTCGGCCCCGTCAGCGCCGACGGCCAAGCCCTGCTCTCGGCCTTGCAAGCCGCCACGCCGAGCATCGCCGCGTTTTACGACCAGCGCGAATACGCCAAAGCCCTGCGCGAGATCATGCTGCTGACCGACAAGGTCAACAGCTATGTGGACCAAAACAAACCGTGGGACTTGGCGAAACAAGAAGGCCAAGGCGTCCGCTTGCACGACGTGTGCACCACCTGCATCGAAGCCTTCCGCTTGCTCAGCCTGCAACTCAAACCCGTGCTGCCGGCCTTGGCGGCGCAGGTCGAGGCCTTCTTGAACGTGGCGCCCTTCACCTTTGCCCAAGCACAACAGCTGCTGGGCGCGGGCCACACCATCAACGCCTACCAACACCTGATGCAGCGCGTCACCCCCGAGCAACTCGACGCTTTGTTCGAGCCGCCTGCGGTGGTGGAAGAAAAAGTCACGCCCGGTGGCGAAGACATCGCCCCCACCATCAGCATCGACGACTTCGCCAAGGTGGACCTGCGCATCGCCGAGATCGTCAACTGCGAAGCGGTGGAAGGCTCGACCAAATTGCTGCGCCTCACGCTCGACGTGGGCGAAGGCAAAACACGCAACGTGTTCTCGGGTGTGGCCAGCATGTACAAGCCCGAAGACCTCAAAGGCAAGCTCACCGTGATGGTGGCCAACTTGGCACCGCGCAAGATGAAGTTCGGCGTGTCCGAGGGCATGGTGCTGGCCGCCAGCCACGCCGACGACAAGGAGGATGCGGGCATTTACGTGCTGCACCCTTGGCCCGGCGCCAAGCCCGGCATGCGCATCCACTGACCCGATGGACCGCTGCACATGAGCTCCCTTCAAACCAAGGAACGCCTGTGCAGCCAAGCCCCTTGGGCCGGGTGTGAGGGCTTGCCGCATAATTTGGCGATAAGAAGTAACACGAGACGCCCATGAACTGGATGCAGGCCACGCATTTTTTTCGCCCCCGTTTGCTTGACAGCCTGCACGGCTACAACCGTGAACGCTTCTCCCAAGACGTGGGCGCAGGCCTCACCGTAGGGGTGGTGGCACTGCCGCTGGCCATGGCCTTTGCCATCGCTTCCGGGCTCAAGCCCGAGGCGGGGCTCTTCACCGCCATCATTGCCGGCTTTCTGATCTCGGCGCTGGGCGGCAGCCGGGTGCAAATCGGCGGGCCAGCCGGGGCCTTCATCGTGATCGTTTACGGCATCGTCGAGCGCTATGGCCTGGCCAACCTGATCTTGGCCACCGCCATGTCGGGTGTGCTGCTGTTTTTGATGGGCTTGTTCCGCTTGGGCACGCTGATCCGCTTCATCCCGGTGGCGGTGGTAGTTGGTTTCACCAACGGCATTGCGGTGCTGATCATGTTGTCGCAAATCAAGGATTTTTTAGGCCTGAAAGTGGCTGCCATGCCGGCCGATTTCTTTGGCATCCTGAACACCCTGTGGCTGAACCTGCACACGGCCAACCTGGCCGCCTTGCTGCTGGCATTGGCGTCCTTGTCTTTGGTGGTGGGTTGGTTGCGCATGAGCCACCGCCTGACGGACACCCGGTACCGCTGGGCCAGCATGGTCCCAGGCTCCATCGTGGCGCTGGTGTTTGCCACCTTGGTCACCTGGCTGCTGAACCTGCCCGTGGAGACGATTGGCAGCAAATTTGGCGGTATCCCCTCGTCCATGCCCGGCTTTGCCTGGCCGGAGTTCAGCTGGGACAGCGCCCGCTTTTTGCTCATGCCGACCTTGACCTTGACGCTCTTGGGGGCGATTGAATCGCTGCTGTGCGCCCGCATTGCCGACGGCATGATCGGCGACCGCCACAACCCCAACCAGGAGCTCATGGCCCAAGGCGTGGCCAACTTCGTCACGCCGTTTTTTGGTGGCATGCCCGCCACCGGCACCATTGCCCGCACCGTGACCAACATCAAAAGCGGCGGCACCACCCCGATTTCGGGCATGGTGCATGCACTGACCTTGCTGGTCGTGGTGTTGGTAGCCGCCCCCCTGGCGGGGCACATTCCGCTGGCGGCGCTGGCGGCAATCTTGATGTTTGTCGCCTGGAACATGGGTGAATGGCGTGAATTCATGCAGCTGCGCCAGTACCGCATGCCCTACCGCATCACCTTGTTGGCGGTGTTTTTCCTCACGGTGGTGTTTGACCTGACAGTGGCGGTCGAAGTCGGCCTGATCGCCGCCTGCCTGACTTTCATTTATCGCATCTCGAGCTTGAGTCGCTGCGAGAGCGTGACGCGCGTCGAGCAGCCGGGCTTGGCCGGTTTCGAGCACCGGGTGCAGGCTTGGCGTCTTTACGGGGCGCTGTTTTTCGGGGCCGTCAAGCTGGTCGAGGCCATCGAGGACAAAATCAGCACCCCCACGCTGGTGCTGGACTTGAAAAACGTGATCTACATCGACTCCTCAGGCGCGGACGCGTTGATGAACCTGATCGAGACCTGCCGCAAGAAGCAGGTTCAGCTCATTGTGTGCGGCCTGACGCACCAGCCACTCGACATGGCCCAGCGCAGCGGCCTGCTGGAGCACGTCAAAGACCACCTGCAGCCCGACCTGAGCAGCAGCTTGGCCTTGGCCGTCAGCTTGAGCGCAGAGCCGGCCCGGTAAAATGGCCAGATTCAGGTTTTGGGAGGCTTCTGGGGCCACCAAAACCCTTTTGTTTTTGCCTTTGTACAGATTGCCCGCCATGTCTTTTTTTCGCCGCCCTGATTACAGCTCTGACACCTCCCAGTTCATCGACCAGCTCAAGGCCCAGCGCCCCGAGCTCGAAGCCGAGCAGCGCCAAGGCCGTGGCCTGCTGTGGGACAAGCCAATCGACCGCGATATTCAGGCCGAATTCAAACAAGGCCGAGTGGCGCAAAAACCCTACGTGTACCAGACCAAGGCCTGAGCCTCATTGAGTCCGCACCCCTTTTGCCGAGCTTTTTTTCAGGCCCCACCGCACCGTGAGCAACGACACCGTCCCATCCCTGCAGTTGGCCGAAGACACGCTCGGTGCGGCCATGCCTGCAGTGATCGACCAAGTGGCCTTGGCGCGTTTGTATGGCGAGCCGCTGTTTGCCATGCCCAGCGACCTCTACATCCCGCCGGATGCGCTGGAGGTGTTTCTGGAGGCCTTCGAAGGCCCCCTGGACTTGCTGCTGTATTTGATCCGTAAGCAGAACTTCAACATCCTCGACATCCCGATGGCGGGCGTGACACGCCAGTACCTGAGCTATGTCGAAGAGATCCGCCAGCGCAACCTGGAGCTGGCCGCCGAATACCTGCTCATGGCGGCCATGCTCATCGAAATCAAGTCGCGCATGCTGCTGCCCCCCAAAAAAGTGGCAGAGGGCGAAGAAGCCGAAGACCCGCGTGCTGAATTGGTGCGTCGCCTGCTCGAATACGAGCAGATGAAACTGGCTTCAATGCAGCTGAACGTGATCCCGCAATACGGCCGCGATTTTTTGCAGGCCCAGGTGTTCATCGAGCAAAGTCTGCAACCGCGCTTTCCAGACGTCAGCATGGACGAGCTGCAATTGGCTTGGCGCGACATCCTCAAACGCGCCAACCTGGTGCAGCACCACAAGATCAGCCGAGAAGAACTCAGCGTGCGCGAGCACATGAGCATCGTGCTCAAGCACCTGCAAGGGCGCAAGTTTGTGGAGTTTGAACACCTGTTCGATCCCAGTCTGGGTGTACCGGTGCTGGTGGTCACCTTCATCGCCTTGCTGGAGCTGGCCAAGGAAACCCTGATCGAGATCACCCAGGCCGAGGCCTTCGCGCCCATTTACGTGCGCCTGGCCTACACCCCCAACTGATCGCAGGCCATCAATGGCTGCGCCCGCTGCGGAACATGCCGTGGGTTTTGCGGCTGAGCACGCCTTGCGCGGCCAGCTTGTTCATCGAGGGGCTGGCGTGGGCGTGGGTGATGGCCATGCCCAAAGCATCGGCCGCGTCTTGCCTTGGCAACACCGGCAATTGCAGCAAGCGCTTGACCATTTCTTGGATCTGCGATTTGGCGGCGCGGCCGTGCCCGGTGACCGATTGCTTCATTTGCAAAGCGGTGTATTCGGCCACGGGCAAGTCGCACGACACCAAGGCCGTGACCGCACAGCCCCGGGCTTGGCCCAGCAGCAAGGTCGCTTGGGGGTTGACGTTGACAAACACGATCTCGACTGCCGCCACATCGGGCTGGTAACGCGCGGTGATTTCACGCACACCGTCGTAGATGATTTTCAGCCGGGCAGGCAGGTTGCCCATCTCACCGCGTGTGGTCTCGATCACGCCGCTGGCCACGTACTGCAGGCGCGAACCGGTGATGTCGATCACACCAAAACCCGTGGTTTGCAAACCCGGATCAATCCCTAAGATGCGGATGCTGGCGGGCGCCGGGGTGCTCAGGCTCATGGCAACACCACGTCGTTCATGCGGGCCATGATGGTCTCGGCTCGCCGCGTGAGGTAAACCGATTGCGGCAGCTTTTCAAAATAACGTGGACGCGGCAACATGACCGCCAGCCGAGAAGCCTCCCAAGCATTCAGACGCGCGGCGTTTTTGCGAAAGTAATGCTGCGCTGCAGCCTCGGCACCGAACACGCCCTCACCCCACTCCACACTGTTGAGGTAGATCTCCAAAATCCGCTCCTTGCTGAGCAAGGCCTCCAACGCCAGTGCCAGCACCATCTCTTGCCCCTTGCGCACCAAAGTGCGCTCGCCCGATAAAAACAGGTTTTTGGCCAGTTGCTGGGTGATGGTCGAGCCGCCGACAATTTTGACGTCCACCGGCTTGTCCGGCTGGCGTTGGGCGCGTTTTTCGGCTTGGGCTTTGGCCCGGGCATTTTTTTCCCAGGCTTTTTCGAGCGACTGCCACCAGATGCCGTGGTGCTGCGTGAAGGCACCATCCTCCGAAGCAATCACAGCACGTTGCAAACTCAAGGACATGGCATTGAGTTTGACCGACGCCTGACGCCACGGCAATTGACCCTGCTGTTTCAGAATTTGCCAGGCCTGCGAGCGCTGGAAGCTGGTGGACTCGGGCGCGATCCAGTTCATGGCCAGGATACGCACAGCAAAAAACAGCTGGAGCCCCAGACCCGCCAAAACCAACAGCATCAACCAGCGTCCCAATGCACGCATCATGCACAGCCCTTGATTGGGTCCGCGTTGGCGTTGTTCACGGCTTGCCGGGCTCAGAAGCCAACATGCGGGTGGCCAATGTGTCATCCCGCGAGAAGTTGAAGCGTGTCACCACCACAATTTGATCGGCCTGGGCCCGCATTTTTCGGTTGAAATTGCCAAACGGCGCGGCATTGCGCACGATGGCCACTGCTCGCTCGTCGAGCAAGGGCTTGCCCGATGAGCGAGCCACCTCGGTGCTGAGCAACTGTCCCTGATGGTCCACGGTGATCACCATGGTCAGTTGTCCGTAGAGTTTTTCACCCGCCGCCTCCGGGAAGTTCAAGGTGCCTTGGTACTCAATGGTGCGGCGCATTTTGTCGTAGTACATCGCATACACCACCTCTTGGGTAGCAGGGCTGATGTAACGCTTGCGGGCTGCCCCCTGGGTTTGGTCCACGCGTTGCTCGATTTGCGCCAACTGGCGGGCCAGTTGCTGCTGCCTCTGCACCTTGGACTGGCGGTCGGGGCTATCGGTTTTGTCGCCTGCATTTTCCCGGGTGAGTACAGCCAGCTCATCTTTGAGCTGCGTCAGCAGACGCATTTGCTGCATTTTGAGCACTTCGATCTTTTTCTGGACTGCGCTGATGTCCATGCCCGGGTCAGCGTTCATCACCGGCGACAAGGGCGAGCTCGAGATGCGCACTTCAGGTACTTCACCGCCACCGGCCAGACGGACCTGAGCCAGTGCTTGGGCTTCCTGGGGATTCTCCCGGCTGCGTGCGTTGACCAGAATCACCTCCAACGGCGTATCCTGAAAGACCCGGTTGAAGGTTTCGGGTGCTGCAAACCGAAAAGTCACCAAACCTGCATGCACAGCCACGGACAAGCCCAAGGCCCAGATCAAACCCCGGTGCGGCGAAGGCTTCAATCGCCCCGCTCTGGGGCTGACCACTTGGTCGGGCTGTGGCTGGATCTCAGGGCGCATTGGGGGGGGTGTTGTCGTTCAGATCCACGGCAATGGTCACGGGGCCTGCAGGCAAGTTGTCCTCGTCCTCGGTCTCCTGCTCCGCCTCTTCGGCACCCGTGCCCTGGCCTTCGGCATCCAGGTGTGCCATCACGGTGCCACGCACATCCAGAGCCATCAGGTCCACATCGGCCAGCTTGACACGCACACGTGCGCCACGGGGCAAGTTGTTGGCCCCCATCACGCCAAACATCAGTGGCAAGGACTCCGCACGCACCAGCCAAGAGCCGCCACCCATTTCCTTGACCAAGCTGGCGTCCAGCTCCTCAATGCCGTCCTGCTGCACGTGACGCAGCGTCCAATAACGCTCCATGCTCGATTGCACGCCGTTGTAGGCACTGTAGGCGGCATCAAAACCGCTGATGATGGAAAACAGCTCGGCGTCTTTGGGCTTGAAGGGCGCGGCCAATGCGGCCGTGGCGCCATGCTGGGCGCAGGCGATGATTTGCCACTGGTTGACCAAATCGGTGTAGCGGCGCAGCGGTGAGGTGCTCCAGGCGTAGCTGGGCACGCCAATGCCCGCGTGTGGCAACGCTTTGGTGCCCATGCGCACCTTCACACCGGGCGCCAGACTGGCTTGGCTGCGGTAAATACCGGGCACACCCAGCTGGGCCATCCACTGGCCCCAGGTGCTGTTGGCCAAAATCATGGCCTCGGCCACCATCAAATCGAGCGGTGCTCCGCGCTGGCGGGTGCCAATCACCACGGTCTCGTCGCCCGTGGGCGGCGTGTCGTTGTGGTCCCGCTCGAGCTTGAAGCTGTAGTCCGGGCGGTTGAAGTTTTCGGGCTTGCCGCGCACCACCTCCCGCCGCGCCTTGAGGGTTTGCGCCAGACGCCAGAAAAATGCCAGAGTGTTGCGGCTCACGGGCACATCGGCGTGGTCGCTCTGGTCCTCGCCCTCCAGCCATTCGCGGGTGATGCGGTCATCGAGCTGGTCGTGGCGCAGGTTGACCAAAATCGGCACGCGTTCGAGCCGGGTCACGCTGCTTTGCACCTCCAGGGAGTCTTCGCTGAAAGTGACGTACAGCGACACCGCCGGGCAGTCACGCCCCTCAATCAAGGTATAGGCCTGCACCACGCTGTCGGGCAGCATGGTGATTTTGTAGCCCGGCATGTAAACAGTGGACAGGCGTGCGCGGCCAAGCTGGTCAATCGGGCTGCCGGGCTGCAGCGCCAAGCCGGGCGCGGCAATGTGGATACCCACCGTGACCAGCCCCGTGCCCAGGCCCTGCAAAGACAGGGCGTCGTCGATTTCTGTGGTGTGCGAGTCGTCAATGGAGAAAGCCTGCACATCAGCGAGTGGCAAGTCGTCGGTGATGGCCGGGGCTTGCAAGGGAGGAAAGCCCGTGCCCTTGGGGAACAGGTCAAACAGGAAACGCTGCCAATGGAAATCCCAGGCCGAGGCGATGGCCCCCGCCTTTTGCAGCAAGTCCAAAGGCGCGGTCTGGCTGCTTTTGCTGGCCTCGACCACGGCTTTGTATTCGGGTGTGTTCTTGTCGGGTCGAAACAGGATTTTGTAGAGCTGCTCTCGGATTGGCTCGGGGCAAGTGCCCGCGATCAGATCGGCCGACCAGGCTTCGATCTGGGCCTGAACCTGCTTTTTCTTCTCAATCGCGAGCAAAGCCTGTTGCACGATCTCGGCTGGCGCTTTGCGAAAACGCCCCTTGGCACCACCTCGGCGGAAATAGTGCGGCGCTTCGTGCAGGCGCAGCAAAGCAGCGACTTGTTCGGTGGTGCTGGCGCTGGCGCTGAAGTAGTCTTTGGCCAGGTCGCCAAAGCCAAACTCTTCCTCCGGGGCACACTCGTAGGCCAGCTCCAACTCGATGGTTTGGCTCAAGGCGGTGGCATCACTGAGCAAAACGGCTGGGGCCGGTTTGTCGAACTTGATCAGCATGTGGGCCGACTTGACTTTGACCCGTTTACCGGAGTCGAGTTCGACCTGCGCAGAGGCCTCGGCTTCGGACATGATCCGACCGGTCATGAATTTGCCGGCATCTTCAAAAAATACATACATGCCCTGATTTTCCCACGCTACCCGGCCATTCGGCCGGCACGGCCTCAAGCCAGCTGCAGAAATTCAAGGATTTGCGGCAAGTGCTCGTCAAAATCGCTCAAGGCATGGTCGCTGCCCTCGATCAGGCGCACCTGCCCGGCCTGGTGGCGTGCCAGCATCTCACGCCAATCGAGCACCTCGTCACCTTTGGCGATCAAGGCCAGCGTGGCTGGCCGAGTTGGCAAGGGCTGACTTTCAAGCTCCATCAACTCCTGGACATAGGTCGGCTCAAAAAAGATGCTTTGTGCCGGGTCTTGCCAAACCGGATGCTCGCCGATGTAGCGTGCCAGATCGCGCGAAGGGTGCACGGCCGGGTTGATCAGCACCGCAGGTACACCCATGTGGGCCGACAGCCATGCCGCATAAAAGCCACCCAGTGAGGACCCCATCACCGCCATCTGCCCACGGGGCCAAGCGGCTGTGCCCTTGAGCAACAGGGCCATAGCCTGTGCCGGTGAAGCGGGCAGCTGCGGACACCACCAGGTGACACCGGGGTGCTGAGCTTGCACCAGAGCGGCCATGGTTTGGGCCTTGGCCGACTGGGGCGATGACCTGAAGCCGTGCAGGTAAAGCAAATGGGTGGTGCTCACAGGGCCTCAAATTTCAATTTTGGAGCCCAACTCGACCACCGCGTTGGTCGGCAGGTTCAAGAACGCGGCCGCGCCACTGGCGTTGTGGTGCATCTGGGCAAAGAGTTTTTCGCGCCAAGGGGACATGCCGCCGCCGATGGTCGGAATCACGATGTCGCGCGAGAGAAAGTAGCTGGTCATCATCGGGTCCAGCTTATCGCCCTCGCCCTGGATTTGGGCCAGTGCGGTCGGCAAATCCGGGTTGTCCTTGAAACCGTAATTGACAATGACTTGCCAGCAGTCGTGGCCCAGTGGTGTCACATCCAGACGCTGATTCGCCTCGATGCGCGGCACCTCGTGGCTGCGCACGGTGACAAACAGGTTGCGTTCATGCAAAACTTTGTTGTGCTTCAAGTTGTGCAGCAAGGCGTTGGGCACAGCACCCGTCTCTGCCGTCATGAAAACCGCCGTGCCTTGGACCCGAGTAGGCGGCGAAATGAACACCGCCTCCAGAAAGTCCGTCAGCCGCAAGGCGTCCGAGCGCAAAGATTCGTTGAGCAAGCGGCGACCATCGTGCCAGGTCAGCATCAGCGTGAACACCGCCGCACCAATGAGCAGCGGGAACCAACCACCGTCGAACAGCTTGAGCAGGTTGGAGGCCCAAAAGGCCAAGTCGACCACAAAGAAGAAAACCGTAGCACCGATGCACAGCGCCAGCGGGAGCTTCCAGGCATAGCGGATCACAAAGAAGGTGAGCACCGTGGTGATCAGCATGTCGGTGCACACGGCAATGCCGTAAGCCGCAGCCAGGTTGCTCGACGACTTGAACATGACCACCGCCAGCACGATGGCCACAAACAAGCCCCAGTTCACAAAAGGCATGTAGATTTGTCCGGTGTCGGTCTCGCTGGTGTGTTGCACCTGCAGGCGTGGCAGATAACCCAGCTGGATGACCTGCTTGGTCACACTGAATGCACCAGAAATCAGCGCTTGCGAGGCAATCACCGTGGCCATGGTCGCCAAGCCCACCAGAGGCAGCAGGGCCCAATCAGGCGCCATCATGTAGAAGGGGTTTTTCACGGCCTCGGGCTCGGCCAAGAGCAAAGCGCCCTGGCCAAAATAATTCAGCGTCAGGCAAGGCATGACCACGCTGAACCAGGCCAAACGGATGGGCTTTTTACCAAAGTGCCCCATGTCGGCATACAGCGCCTCCCCCCCCGTGACGCACAAGACCACCGCGCCGAGAATGATGAAGGTGGTGCCCGGCTCGTTCCACATGAAGCCCAGCGCGTAGTGCGGGCTGATGGCCATCAAAATTTCAGGATGGTGGGCGATGTGCGACACACCCAACACCGCGATGGTGGCAAACCAGACCAAGGTGATGGGTCCAAAGAACTTACCAATGCCCGCCGTGCCACGTTTTTGGACCCAGAACAGGCCGAACAGGATCACCAGCGTGAGCGGAATCACGTACTTCTTGAAAGTGGGAGAAATGACCTCCAGGCCTTCGACTGCTGACAGCACCGAAATGGCGGGGGTGATCACCCCATCGCCATAAAAAAGGCAGGTGCCAAAAATGCCCACGATCAGCAAAACCTTGCGCAGCTGTGGCCGATCTTTGACCGATTGCGAGGCCAGCGCCAGCATGGCCACCAGCCCACCCTCGCCGTGGTTGTCAGCCCGCAGAACCAACACCACGTACTTGACCGACACGATGGTGGTCAGGGTCCAGAAAAAGATGGAGAGGATGCCGTAAACGTTATCGGGCGTGAAAGGCACATGGCCGGAGCCAAACACCTCTTTCATGGCGTACAGCACGCTGGTGCCGATGTCGCCATACACGACGCCAATGGCGCCCAAGGTCAATGCAGCAAGAGAAGAACGGGTGGAAGACACAAGCCGTGACCTGACAGGGGTCAAGCCAAAAGAAACAAGAAGGCCATTTTGCGCCCGATTTCAAGCCGGTGTCACCGCCCATTCGACAAAAATGTTGCAGCGCAGCAACTTTATTCGTAAACCTCGGCCTCGGGGTCAGTGGCTTCCAGCTCATAACTGGCCGCCAGCATGGCCAAACGGCCAATCACGCCATACATATAAAAGCGGTTGGGCACACTGGCGCCGGGTTTGACACCGGGCTGGGGCAAGTGTGGGGTGTCGGCAAAGGCCAAAGGCACAAAGCTGGCGCCCGGAGCATTCAGGTTCTCGTCAACGCCGCGCTCGGCGTGCACACGGTAAAAACCGCCCACCACATAGCGGTCCATCATGTAGACCACCGGCTCGGCCACCGCGTCATTGATGCGTTCGTTGGTCAGCACGCCTTCTTGGATGATCACGTCGTTGACGGTCTGGCCGTCCTTGATGACGTTCATCTTGTTGCGTGTCTTGCGGTTGAGTTGATCCAGATCGGCCACATCGCGCACCGTCATGATGCCCATGCCATAGGTGCCGTTGTCGGCCTTCACCACCACAAACGGTTTTTCGTTGATGCCGTATTCCTTGTACTTGCGCTTGATCTTGGTCAGCAGCGCGTCGACATTGCTGCGCAGGCAGTCCATGCCCGTACCCTCGGCAAAGTTCACATCGCCGCACTGGCTGAACATCGGGTTGATCAACCAAGGGTCAATGCCGAGCAGTTTGCCAAAGCGCTTGGCCACCTCTTCGTAGCTCTGGAAATGCTTGGTCTTGCGGCGCACGCTCCATCCAGCGTGCAGGGGCGGCAGCAAGAACTGCTCGTGCAGCTCCTCCAGAATGCCCGGGGCACCGGCTGACAGGTCGTTGTTGAGCAAAATGGTGCAAGGGTCGAAGTCTTTGAGTCCCAGGCGGTGCTGGCTGCGCACCACAGGCTCCAGTGTCACGCTCTCGCCGTTGGGCAATTCGATGGTGGTCGACTCTTTGATCTCGGGGTTGATCGAGCCCAAGCGCACGTTCAGGCCCGCCATATGGAAGATGCGCTGCAACTGCGCCACATTGGTCAGATAAAAAGTGTTACGGGTGTGGTTTTCGGGAATGATCAGGAGGTTTTTGGCCTCGGGGCAGATCTTCTCTATGGCCGCCTGCGCCGCTTGCACCGCCAAGGGCAGCATTTCTGGCGTCAGGTTGTTCCAGCCGCCGGGGTAGAGGTTGGTGTCCACCGGGGCCAGTTTGAAGCCCGCGTTGCGGATGTCCACCGAGGTGTAGAACGGCGGAGTGTGTTCCATCCACTCCAGACGGAACCAGCGCTCAATGGCGGGCATGGAGTCGAGGATGCGCTGCTCCAACTCATTGATGGGGCCATTCAGGGCGGTGTTGAGGTGGGGAACCATGGGCATCCTTTATCGCGAAAATCGGATCAAAACAGAAAATCATATGAGGCCGGCCTGCGCCATTGCAAGCGCCAACAGGACACCGTGCCAGCCGCTTGTGCGTCTGTGCACGGAAAGCGCGGCGCTCAGCCGCGCACCTCGCCTTCGCCCAGTACCACGTACTTGAGCGAGGTCAGGCCTTCGATGCCTACCGGACCGCGGGCATGGAACTTGTCGGTGCTGATGCCAATTTCGGCACCCAGCCCGTACTCAAAACCATCGGCAAAACGGGTGCTGGCGTTGACCATGACGCTGGCCGAGTCCACCTCGCGCAAAAAACGCTGGGCGTGCATGTGGTCGCGCGTCAAGATGGCGTCGGTGTGGTGGCTGCTGTAGTGGTTAATGTGGGCAATCGCCTCATCCACCCCCTCGACCACCTTGATGCTGATGATGGGCGCGAGGTATTCCTCGAACCAGTCTTGCTCGGTAGCATCCTTGAGGTTGGCTTTGGCCACCTGACTCAAAATCGCCTTGGCCTTGGGGCAGCAGCGCATTTCCACGCCTTTGGCAGCATAAACCGCGCCGATTTTGGACAGGAACTCTGACGCTACACCCCGCGCCACCAACAGGCTTTCACTGGCATTACAAGGACTGTACTTTTGTGTCTTGGCGTTGTCGGCCACATTCACGGCCATGTCGATGTCGCAAGGGTCGTCCACATAGGTGTGGCAGTTGCCGTCCAGGTGTTTGATGACCGGCACTTTGGCTTCGGCGCTGATGCGCTCGATGAGGCCCTTGCCGCCACGCGGGATGACCACGTCCACAAACTGCGGCATGGTGATGAGCTGGCCCACAGCAGCGCGGTCGGTGGTTTGCACCAGTTGCACCGCATCGACCGGCAGGCCGCTGTCGGTCAGGGCCTGCTGCACCAGACGGGCCAAGGCCTTGTTCGATTCAATGGCTTCAGAACCGCCACGCAAGATGCAGGCATTGCCGCTTTTGATGGACAGGCTGGCCGCTTCGATGGTCACATTGGGGCGACTCTCGAAAATCATGCCGAACACACCAATCGGCACCCGCATCTGACCCACACGGATGCCGCTGGGCACCTGTTTCATGCCCAGGATCTCGCCAATCACATCGGGCATGGCCGCCAGCTGCTCGCAGCCCTGGGCGCAGGTTTCCAGCACCTGGGGGCTGAGTTTGAGGCGGTCCACCATCGGTTCGGCCAAACCAGCGGCGCGGGCGCGTTCCAGGTCTTTGGCGTTGTCCAGCTGCAAGGCATTGGTGTTCTCGCGCAACAAGGCGGCCAAGTGGCGCAAAGCCGCGTTCTTGTTGGCTGCGGAGGCCTTGGCCATCAGCGCCGAGGCTTTTTTGGCTTGCTGGCCCAAGGCCTGCATGTGTTCAGCGGTTTGAAGGTCAGTCATGGGCACATTTTCGCAGATGAACAAGTCCATCCCGCCACAGTCAACGCACGTTGCAAAAACGCGAGAAACGCACAGCCAGGCGATGCAGGGCCTGCCAAGGGTCGGTGGGCCAGTCGGGCACTTTCAGGCCTTTGACAATACCGTCCACTTGGTGAGCCGCTTGCAGCAGGCCGTTCAGGCGGGCTTCGCTCATGCGGGGCAACACGCGCTCGAACAAGCGCTCGCGTGGACCCCAAACGCGCTGCTCTCGCAGCGCCATGGGCATGGGCTTGCCAGCGGTCATGGCGTCTTTCACGCGCTTCATGGCACGGATGTCTTCTGCGAGGGTGTAGTGCACCAGCACAGCCGCTTCGCCCTCGGCCTGCAGGCCGTCGAGCATGCGCTGGACCCTGGCCACCTGGCCCGACAAGACCGTCTCGGACAACTTGAACACGTCATAACGGGCCACGTTCACCACGGCCGCCTCGACCTGTGCTTGGCTGACTTCGCCTGCGGGGTAGAGCAAGCCGAGCTTCTGGATTTCCTGGTGAGCAGCCAACAAATTGCCTTCCACACGGTCGGCAAAAAACTGCAGGGTGCGCTGCCCCTCTTCGCCTGCGGCCACGCTTTGGCCCTGCATTTGCAGTCGCTGGGCAATCCACTGGGGCAAGGCGTTTCGATCAACCGGATCGATCTGGATGGACACGCCACCGTTTTCGAGCGCACCAAACCAGGCCCCTTTGCGGGTGGCCGCATCCAGGCGCGGCAGCAAGACCAAGGTCAAGGTGCTGTCGTTGCCTTGAGCAGAGGCCACCAATTGCTGAATGGCGGTGCTGCCGTCCTTGCCCGGCTTACCTGAGGGGATGCGCACTTCGACGATTTGCTTGTCGGCAAACAGGCTCAGGGAGCCGCCTGCGGCCAGCACCTCACTCCAGTCGAAGTGCGCCCCGGAGACGGTGTGCACACTGCGCTCGGTGTAGCCCTGAGCGCGGGCGCTGGCGCGGATGGCGTCGGCCGCCTCTTGTTGCATCAGGGGTTCATCGCCGTGCAAGATGTAGAGGCTGCGCAGGCCTTTTTGCAGGTGCGCACCGAGCTGGGGCAGGGCCAGTTGCATGGCGCCGATCAGGGTTTGCCCGTGGGTACGGCGCGGGGCTTGACCGCTGACAGCCGCCGCATGATCTGCTGCACGATGTCGGTCTGCATGTCGCGGTACATGGTGGCTTGCTCGATTTCCTTGGACAGCGCGGCGGTCTCGGTGAAACTCAGGTCGCGTTGCTGGGCCAGCTCGACCGGCTCGATCAGCATCTGGCCTTGTGGCGTGCGCAAACGGAATCTGACACGCAAGCGCAGTTGCAGCTCGCGCACTTGGCCCGAGGCGTTCACACCCACCACCGCCTGTTGACGCTCTTCGCTCAGAATGTCCAGAACCGCATCGGCTGTGGTCATTTGTGTTGGCTCGGTGAGCAGCGTGATGCGGCCAGTCCCCAGCAAATTGCGCCGCAACTCCACGCCCAGGGGCGAGTTGGTTGAGAAATTGGCAAACAGCGTCTTGAAGGGGTAATCACCCGCACTGCGCAGGTGAAACCCGCAAGCCGACAGACCCGCGAGCACCGGACCTGCGCTGAGCAACTTCCAACAGCGGCGGCGTGAGGTGTTCATAACAAAGAGATCATTTTTGGGGGCTGGCCAAGAGGCATGGCGATCAAAGCACCACGTTGACCAAACGACCCGGCACCACAACCACCTTTTTGGGCGCTGCGCCTGCGGCCTGCTTGACAAAAGCTTCGTGGGCCAAGGCTGCCGCTTCGATCTGTGCCTTGTCGGCGCTGGCAGGTACCAAAATCGAGCCGCGCAGCTTGCCGTTGATTTGCAGCATCAACTCGATCTGGTCGCGCTCCAAAGCCGACTCGTCCACAACAGGCCAAGGCGCATCGAGCAACTCGCCCACAGCCTTGGCGTAGCCCAGTTGTTGCCAGATTTCGTCGGTGATGTGCGGGCATGCGGGGTAGAGCATGCGCGACAAAATCGACACGCCTTCGCAGAGGGCCGAGGTATCACCTGCGCTGCCATCGGGCTTGAAGTCTTCGA
This sequence comes from Limnohabitans sp., assembly GCA_030729445.1. GTDB lineage: Bacteria > Pseudomonadota > Gammaproteobacteria > Burkholderiales > Burkholderiaceae_C > Limnohabitans_A. Next base: position 29,888 of record JANQXJ010000187.1, read on the forward strand.
GGGCATTGAGCAGCTTCATGCAGCCAGACACCACGGTGTTGTACTGCATGCGCTCGTAGTCGTACCCCACTTGCTTGAGCACCAAGTGCATCTCGCGGCGCAAGGCTTTGGCCGAATCGCCCAATGCAGCTTGGCTCAGGTCTTGGCTGGTCGCCGAGCGCAACAGTTCGTGGTGCTTGAACGCAAAGTTCCACACGCGGCGCAAAAAGCGGTAGCTGCCTTCCACGGCCGAGTCGTTCCACTCCAGCGTGACTTCGGGCGGCGCGGTGAACATGGTGTACAGGCGGGCCGTGTCGGCACCGTAGCGCTCGATCAGGTCTTGCGGGTCCACGCCATTGTTCTTGGACTTGGACATGGTGCCCACGCCTTCGTAGTCGATGGCCGTGCCCACGGGCAAACGGCCGTCGCCGCTGTCGGCTTCGTTCTTGAGCTTGGCGCCGATGACTTTGCCCGTCTCGTCTTGCACATGCTCGACGTCGTGCGGCCAGAAGTAGTCCTTGCCCCCCTTGGCAGTGCGGCGCGAGTAGATGTGGTTGAGCACCATACCCTGGGTGAGCAGCTTGCTGAAGGGCTCGTCTACTTTGACGAGGCCCAGGTCGCGCATGACCTTGGTCCAAAAGCGGGCGTAGAGCAGGTGCAGGATCGCGTGCTCGATGCCGCCGATGTACTGGTCCATGCCGCTGCCACCAGTGGCATTTTTCTGATCCCGCATCCAGTAGTCCGCGCCGTCCGCCACCATCTTCTCGGTGTTGGTCGGGTCGCAATAGCGCATGAAGTACCAGGACGAATCCACAAAGGTGTCCATGGTGTCGGTCTCGCGGCGAGCGGGCTTGCCGCACACCGGGCAGGTCACCCCAGCGTGGAAGCCTTCGTGTTTGTGCAGCGGGTTGCCCGAGCCGTCGGGGATGCAGTCTTGCGGCAGCACCACGGGCAGGTCTTTTTCAGGCACAGGCACCGCGCCGTGCTCGTCGCAATGGATGATCGGGATCGGTGTGCCCCAGTAGCGCTGGCGGCTCACGCCCCAGTCGCGCAGACGCCAAGTGGTTTTTTTCTCGCCCAAGCCTTTTGCGGCGAGCAGCTCGGCCACTTTGCTGACGGCGGCTTTTTGATTCAAGCCGTCGAGTTCGCCGGAGTTGATGCAGACGCAGCTTTGCTTGTCGCCGTACCAATCCTGCCAAGCCGTGGCATCAAAAGCTTGATCTTTGACGGACACGACCTGCTGGATCGGCAGCGCGTACTTGAGCGCAAACGCAAAGTCGCGCTCGTCGTGCGCAGGCACGCCCATCACCGCGCCGTCGCCGTAACTCATGAGCACGTAGTTGCCCACCCAGACCTCGACCTGCGCGCCGGTCAAGGGGTGCGTGACGAACAGGCCCGTGGCCATGCCCTTTTTCTCTTGGGTGGCCATTTCGGCCTCGGTCGTGCCGCCGCTCTTGCACTCTTCCAAGAACGCCGCCAAAGCGGGGTTGCTGGACGCCGCGTGCAGCGCCAGCGGGTGCTCGGCCGCCACCGCACAAAAAGTCACGCCCATGATGGTGTCGGCGCGGGTGGTGAAGACGTACATCTTGCCGTCGCCAATCAAAGCGCCTGCGGCATCGCGGATGTCGTGCGGGAAAGCAAAGCGCACACCTTCGCTCTTGCCAATCCAGTTTTCCTGCATCAGGCGCACTTTGTCGGGCCAGCCGTTCAGGGTGGCCTTGTCGTTGCCGATCTGCACGTGGTCGAGCAGCTCTTGGGCGTAAGCGGTGATGTTCAGGTAATAGCCCGGGATCTCACGTTTTTCCACCGGAGCGCCCGTTCGCCAGCCTTTGCCGTCGATGACCTGCTCGTTGGCCAACACGGTTTGATCCACTGGGTCCCAGTTGACGACTTGGGTCTTGCGGTAGGCGATGCCTTTTTCCAGCATCTTCAAGAACAGCCACTGGTTCCACTTGTAATAAGTCGGGTCGCAGGTGGCGACTTCGCGCGACCAGTCGATGGCCAGGCCCATGGCCTGCATCTGCTTTTTCATGTACGCGATGTTCTCGTACGTCCATTTGGCCGGGGGCACGCCGTTTTTCAAAGCGGCATTTTCGGCGGGCAGGCCAAACGCGTCCCAGCCCATGGGCATGAGGACGTTGTGGCCCTTCATGCGCAGGCTGCGCGTGAGCATGTCGTTGATGGTGTAGTTGCGCACATGGCCCATGTGCAGCTTGCCGCTGGGGTAAGGCAGCATGGAGCAGGCGTAGAACTTCTTTTTGCTGGCGTCTTCGGTGACGCGGTAGGCATCGCGGGCCGTCCAGCGGGACTGTGCTGCGGGTTCGACTTCGAGGTGGTTGTACTTGTCTTGCATAGGGCTAAATTGTAGGGGCTGGGCGGGCCCCGGCTTGGCACGGTCACGGCAAGGCCACAGCCGCTCGGGCGGGGGCGACTTCAGGGAGAAACCACCTCGGCGACAAAGCCGATCCGGCTCAAACCGGCTTTTTGGGCCAGGCCCATGGCTTCGACCACCCGGCCATAGGGCACGGACGCATCGGCACGCAGCTCCAACTCGGTCAGCGGGTTGCGGCGGGCAGCTTTCGACAGTTGTTCGTGCAAGGCGTCTTTGGCGATCAGCTGGTCGTTCAAGAACCATTGGCCTTGCGCATTGACCACCAGGACCACTGCCTGGGGCGCGGCCCCTGGCTCCGCGCCCTCGCTTTGGGGCAAGTCCAAGCGGATAGCGCTGGTCATCAGGGGGGCGGTCAGGATGAAAATGACCAGCAACACCAGCATCACGTCCACCAGGGGCGTGACGTTGATCTCGCTCATGGGCGCATCACCTGGGCGGCTGGAGAGGCGTCCAAAAGCCATGGCTGCTCAGTCTTGGGGGTCGGTGAGCAAGGCCCGCACATCGTGCGCAAAGCCTTCGAGTTCGGCCTCGATCTGGCCAATGCGCCGCCCCAGCAGGTTGTAGCCCAGCACCGCCGGAATCGCCACCGCCAGACCGGCAGCGGTCATGGCCAGGGCTTCGCCAACAGGCCCTGCAATTTGTTCAATGCGGATGGGGCCGCCCTCAGCCATGCCGCTCAGGGCATTAAAAATGCCCCAGACCGTGCCCAGCAAACCGATGAAGGGCGAGATCGATCCCGCCGTGGCCAGAAGGACCTGCCCCCACTGCAAGCGGCGCAGCACCGACTGCATGGCTTCTCGCAGCACACGGGTGAGTTGGTGGTGGCGCTGACCGGCCGAAGCCAACGTGCCCCCCAAAGGCAACAAAGTGGCGTCGAGCAAGGGCAGCACACAGGCTTCGCGGTCAAACTGGGCCACGCGCTGGCGGGCATCGTCAAAACCCGCTGCTTGCCAGAAGGCGGCCACGCTGCGCGGCACATCTTGCGTGACCCGAGAGAGCAAACGCCATTTCCAGGCGATCACGACCCAACTGCCCACCGACAAGGCCAGCAGCATGAGCGCCAGCACGCGGCTGACGACGTCGCTGTGCAGCAAGAAGTCGTTCAGGCTCATGGGCGGCTTGGGCTTGTGGCGCGTTAGCGCAGGTTCAGCACGTCGAACATGTCAAACAGCCCGCTCGGCTGGCTGGCCAGATAACGCACAGCACGCAAACTGCCTTGCGCGTAGGTGGCGCGGCTGGATGATTTGTGGGTGACCTCAATGCGCTCACCAATTCCAGCAAACAGCACCGTGTGGTCCCCCACAATGTCACCGCCACGAATCGTCGAAAACCCGATGGTGGACGGGTCACGCTCGCCCGTGTGGCCATAACGCTCGTACACCGCGCATTCTTTCAAGTCACGGCCAATGGCCTCGGCAATCACCTCACCCATCTTGAGGGCGGTTCCTGAGGGTGCGTCCACTTTGTGACGGTGGTGGGCTTCGATGATCTCGATGTCGTAACCCGTGGACATGGCTTGTGCAGCCATTTGCAACAGCTTGAGGGTGACGTTGACGCCCACACTCATGTTCGGGGCCATGACGATGGCGATGTCACGGGCGATCTCGGCGATCTCAGCCTTTTGTGCATCGGTGAAGCCGGTGGTGCCAATGACCGCCTTGACGCCGAGTTCACGGCAGACCTTCAAGTGGGCCAGCGTGCCTTCAGGGCGGGTGAAATCAATCAGGCAGGACGCCCCTTGCAGGCCCGCTCTCAAATCGGCGGTGACAGCTGTGCCTGTGACCCGGCCCAGGGCAGCGCCAGCGTCTTGACCGAGCGCAGGGCTCGCAGCGATGTCCAGAGCACCCGCGAGGCGGCAGTCTTCGGTGGCCAAAATGGCTTCGATGAGCATGTGCCCCATGCGGCCGGATGCGCCGGCAACGGTGATAGGCAAGAGGTTCGTTGAGGTCATGGCTTAAAAGGAAAAATGTTATGGGCGAGGTCCAAACGGGCATTCTGATGGGCAGCCCATCAGGGCGCCATCAGCGCCAGGCCCTCAGCGGGCTGGCGGCTCCAAAGGCGGGTAACTGCGCGGCAAAGCGCCAGGCGCGGAGGCCGCTGCGGGCACATCGGTGCGAGCGGCGGGGGTGAATTTTTTCAAATCCTCTTCGCTGGCTTGCAGTGGAGGCAGCTTGCCCACCGCCTGGGGCCGCACCAAGCGTCCGGCAAACTCCGACTCGCTGGGCAGCACATCGCTCTCGATTTGTTCGAGCACATCGCCCTTGAAGTAAGCCGTGAGCTTGAAGTTTTGCGCTGGCACGCCCTGGCGCTGGATGCTGAAGGCATAGTCCCAGCGGTTGGCATGGAACAAGCTGGTAATCAAGGGGGTGCCCAGAATTTCGCGCACCTGTGCACTTGCCATGCCCGGACGCAAGGCCTGACGCTGCTCGTTGGAGACAAAGTTGCCTTGGACCACTTCAGGCACAAAGGGCTTGAAGGTGTCGCGACTCACAGAGCCGGATAGGCTGCCACAACCGGCCAAGCTCGCCAACAGTAGGCAAGCTGCCAAGCCTTGGACGGAAAGACGAAAAGTCAGTGAAGCTGTCATGGTTGAGGGTGTGCCGATATGATCGAACCATTGTAGCGGCTGACTTTGCGCAAGACTGCTGCCCTCCTCCACCCAAACAAGCCATGAGCCAGATCGACGAACTGAAAAACAACGGCCTCAAAGCCACCTTGCCGCGCCTGAAGATTTTGGAGGTTTTCCAAAGCGGCTCGATGCGGCACATGACGGCCGAGGACGTGTTTCGTCATTTGCTCAAGGACAATGCCGACATTGGTTTGGCCACCGTCTACCGGGTGCTGACCCAGTTCGAGCAAGCCGGCATCCTGAGCCGTAACCACTTCGAAAGTGGCAAAGCGGTGTACGAACTCAACGAAGGCCAGCACCATGACCACATGGTGTGTCTGGACTGTGGCCGGGTGGAAGAGTTTTACGACGCGGAGATTGAGTCACGCCAGCAAGCCGTGGCACTGGCCAAGGGTTTTGTCATCGCCGACCATGCGCTGAGCCTGTACGCGCACTGCACCCAAAAGCCCTGCCCGCACCGCAACGCACGCTGAAACAGGCTTTCAGCCCATGGCGTTGCGCTGACGCTCGATAAAGTCCTGGTAGGTGTCAATGCCGCGCATCTGCAAGATGGTGTTGCGCACGGCCGCCTCGACCAGCACCGCGATGTTGCGCCCAGCCATGACTTGGATCACCACTTTTTGCACCGGAATGCCCAACACGTCTTGCCGCAAGGGCTCGGAGGGCAATCGCTCGTAATCGCGCTCCAGGGTTTCACGTCGAACCAGGTGCACGATGAGTTTGAGCCGCATTTTTCGGCGCACCGCCGTCTCGCCAAAGATGGCGCGGATGTCCAAAAGACCGATGCCTCGCACTTCCAGCAGGTTTTGCAGCAAATCGGGGCAGCGTGCCTCGATGGTGGTCTGGTTGATGCGGTACAGGTCCACCGCATCATCGGCCACCAGGCCGTTGCCCCGCGAGATCAACTCCAGGCCCAACTCGCTTTTGCCCAGACCCGATTCACCCGTGATCAGCACGCCCATGCCCAAAATGTCCATGAACACGCCGTGCATGGTGGTGCGATCGGCAAAGTGTTTGGACAAATACGCACGCAGCACATCGATCACGAAGGCCGAGGACTGCTCTGTCGCAAACATCGGAATTTGCGCACGCTCGCACATGGCCAGCAAGGCCTCGGGCGCGGTCTGGCCGTCGGCCAGCACCAGCACCGGCGGCTCCAGCGTCACGATGCGTGCAATGCGCCGCGAACAATCGTCCGGCGTGGCGTTCGTGAGGTAAGCGACTTCGCGCGGCCCCAGAATCTGTACACGGTAAGGATGGATGTAATTGAGATAGCCCACCAAGTCTGCGCCAGAGCGGGCCTGACGCACGGCCACCTCATCAAAGCGGCGCTCTGAAGCGCCTAACCCGGCTTGCCACTGCCACTTGAGTTGTTCGCGGTGGTCCTCAAAGAGGAGATCGGCACTGATGACGGTGGGCTTCATCGCCTGGGGGCTGTCAGGTCAGGGGTCAGGCGGTTTGGGCCGATTGCCACTGGGCAATCAGTTGGTGCAGGGTCGCTTGGACCGTGCTGCTTTTGATGCTTTCGCGCAAAGCGGTGTCGCTGAGCAGCTCGGCGATCTCGGACAGGATTTCCAGATGCTTCTGGGTGGCTGCTTCGGGCACCAGTAAAAATATCAGCAGATTGACCGGTTGCTCGTCCGGCGCATCAAAGCCGATGGGCTGGGCCAGCTGAAAGACGGCGGCCATGGGGGCTTTGAGACCCTTGATGCGACCGTGGGGGATGGCCACACCATGGCCTAAGCCCGTAGAGCCCAATCGCTCGCGGGCAAACAAGCTGTCGGTAACCAAAGCACGCGACAAGCCATGCAGATTCTCAAAGAGAAGTCCGGCTTCTTCGAATGCACGTTTCTTACTGGTGGCTTCCACCCCCACAAGAACTTGGGCAACAGGCAATATGGATGAGAGTCGGTTCATGGTCGAGGCCGGATTATGCACCTGATCCGACCCATGCCCACTTTCTGAGCCTGACCCGGTCGCGACAGACCCATTCTGGATGGCCCCAATGCGCATAAAAAAGGGCCGCTCGCAGCGGCCCTGTTGAGTGAATAGCGGGGAGATCACATCATGCGCTTGGGCGCACTGTGGTGGTGATCGGTGATGCGGTCTTTGTGTTTGACCACTTGGCGATCAAGTTTGTCCACCAAATCGTCCACGGCGGCGTACAGGTCTTCGTGGGCGCTTTCGGCAAACAAGTCATTGCCTTTGACGTGGATGTTGCACTCGGCACGTTGACGCTTGTCTTTTTCCTTCTGCTTTTCGACGGTCAGCAGCACTTTCACATCGACCACCTGATCAAAATGCCGGGTGATTCGATCCAGTTTCCCCGTGACGTACTGGCGCAAAGCCGGGGTCACTTCAAGATGGTGCCCGCTGATGGTTAAATTCATAATCGTCGCCTCCATAGATTCAGGGTAAGGAAAGCCCCGCAAGTGCGAGACTCTGAACCCCCTTTGAGGGGAAGGTTCAACCCCACTATGCGCCCCGCAAAATGGAAAAGCAATACGACCCCAACTAAACCTGTAAAGAACCGCTTTTTTGTCCCCAAAGCCCCATTTCGGTGCTATCGTGCTGGTTGAGACTGGGCTCGGTCCTGAACTTCAGCAATGAAATGGGGTTCACAAACGCCTCAATCTGCAGCCTTCGCAGGTGCCCCGTGCAGGCGCAAATGCCCCGCCAGCCAAACGCTGAGCAAACTGGCCACCACCCCCAACAAGCCCGCCATCCAGTAACCGGTGAGTTGCCCTTGTGCGTTGCGCCCGATGATGAGCCCCGCCACCAAGGCCGCCAAGCCCATGGAGGCAGATTGCACAGACGCGTTGAGGGTCATGAAGGTACCGCGTAAACGGGGCAGGGCGGCCGAGGAAATCATTGCCATACCAGGGATCATGCGCCCGCTCATGACGGTGAAGAACAAGGTCGAGATGGCCAGCAAGCCCCACAGGGGCAGGCCTTGCGACAGGGTGGTGGCCATCAAGGGCACAGTCACCGCCAAAGCCAAGCGCTGGAACATCCGGACCTTGCCCACCCGGTCTGTCAGGCGGCCAAAATAGCGTGCACTGAGCAGGGTGGCGATGCCGCCGCACAGGTAGATCCAAGGCACCTCTTCGGTTTTCATGCCTGCGTTGGACTGCAGGTAAATGGTGATGTATGGAATGACCGTGAAGGCCGCGAACATCATCAAGCCCGACACCGCAAAAGCCTTAAGGTGGTTGGGCTCGGCCAGCACTTGGCCGATGCCGCGCCAGACACTCACCCGCTCGGGGTGGTGCAAGTGCGCGTCCAGCCGGGGCAAGGTTTGCCAAGCCGCCAGCGACAATAGGCCTACCAGCACCGCGATGCCCACAAAAGGCGCATGCCAATTGAAATGCGCGGCCAAAAATAGGCCCAACGGCACACCCGCCACGGTGGACACGGAAAACGACGTCATCACCACGCTCATGGCCCGGCCTCGGCGCTCAAAAGGAATCACATCGGCCACGATGGTCTGCGACAGGGCCGACAAGACCCCGCCAAACAAGCCTGCGGCTACCCGCGCCACCATCAACCACAGATAGTCGGGCGCCAAGGCGCACGCGAGCGTGGCCAGCCCGAACAGGCTGTACATGGTGAGCAACAGCTGCTTGCGGCTGAAACGGTCAATGTAGGTGGCCGCCATCAAACCGGAAAAGCCTGCCGATAAGGTATAGGCCGAGACCAACAGCCCAAACTGGGCGTTGCTGATGCCAAACAGGGCCGTGAACTGCGGCCCCAACGGCATCATGATCATGAAATCGAGGATGTGGGTGAACTGGATGCCAGCCAGCGTGAAGAGCAGCCAGCGCTCACGCCGTGGGGTCAAATTTGGGGTCATGGAACAATGCCGTTGAATTGTTTGAATCTACCACCCACAGCCCTCTAAAACCTCTACTCGCCTCGAATGCCCATTGCCCCCTCAACGACCACCCAGCCCAACTCAACACCCGTAACGCCCCGTTCTGCCGATCCTTGCCCCATGCTGGGGCTGGTTCTGATGGGCGGCGGTGCACGCACCGCCTACCAAGCGGGGGCACTGCAGGCCATCGGCCAGCTGCTGAGCCGCACAGTGGGGCCTGCACCAGCTTTTCCGTTCCAGGTGCTGGCAGGCACCTCAGCCGGGGCCTTGAACGCCACTTTTTTGGCCAGCAAGGCCATGGAGGGCCTGGCCGGGCTGAACGATTTGGCGCATTTTTGGACCCAGATTCACACCGAAGCGGTCTACCGACTGCCCCAAACCCCACTGGACAAGTTCAGCCGATGGGCCACGGCTGTGGGTTTGCTGCACTCAGCCCGAGCCCATGGCGCCGCCATGGACAGCCTGGCCTTGGTCAATACCTTGCACCAAGCGATTGCCCTCGAGAAGATCGACACCGCCTTGCAAAACGGCGTACTGCAGGCCCTGGCGGTCACCGCATCGAGTTATTCCAGCGGGGTGCACTGGACGTTTTGCCAAACCCGTGACGGCCAGCCGATTCCCTGGAGCCGTCCGGGCCGCCGCGCCGAACAGCAACCCATCACCATCGAACACCTGATGGCGTCCAGCGCCATTCCCTTCATTTTCCCGTCCACACCCCTGTGGGTCGACGGCGGCATGGAGTTTTTCGGGGACGGCTCGATGCGCCAGATCTCGCCCTTGTCCTCGGCGGTGCACCTGGGGGCTGACCGGATCTTGGCCATTGGGGTGAGCCAACCCCAGCGGGCCAGCCTGGCGGCAAGCGCCCACCCTGCGGCCCCCCCTTCGCTGGGCACCATCGCTGGCCACGCCATGGCGAGCGTGTTCCACGACACGCTGGAGGCCGATGTCGAGCAAATCACCCGCATCAACCAAGCGCTCGACAACCTGCCCGAGGCCATGCGAGCGGACCTGCCCCTGCGCCCGGTTCGGGTGCTGACACTGCAGCCCAGCGCCTCGCTCGATGCCCTGGCCCAAGAGCACGCCCACTCCCTGCCCCGCCCCATCCGGCGGGTGCTGGAAGGCATGGGCGCCCTGCGCGGCAGTGGGGCGGCCTTGGCCAGTTATTTGTTGTTCGAGCCGGAATTCATCTCGGCGCTGATGGCTTTGGGACAAGCGGATGTGCAGGCCCGCACTGACGAAATCCTGTCTTTTCTGACCCCCGCAGGTGCGCATCCGGTGCGATAATCCGCCGATTCATTCTGGAGACACATTGCCGTGGAAACTACCCCGAGTCGGTAGCTTTCGAACGCGCTGAGCACCTTGCCCATCGTTCGAAAGCTGCAGAAAACCCCTTCGCCGCCCCTTTGAACTTTTGGCACCTGGCCATTTTTCGGATTCGCCATGCTCAACATCTTCACCCTCGCCAATGGCCGCCTCTTCCAGGAAGAGATCGAGTCACTGGAAGAACTCTCTCGCTTTCAGCCCATCTGGGTCGACCTGGAGTCGCCCACCCTCGAAGAAAAACGCTGGATCAAGCAGTACTTTGGCCTGTCTATCCCGGAAGACGCGATGGACGAGGACATCGAAGAATCGGCCCGTTTTTATCAAGAAGACAACGGCGAGCTGCACATCCGCTCTGACTTTTTGATTGCTGACGAAGACGAGCCGCGCACCGTGCGCTGCGCGTTCATCTTGAACCAGCACAACACCGAGCTGAAAAGCCAGGGCGTGCTGTTTTCCATCCACGACGAAGACGTTCCCGTGTTTCGCCTGCTGCGCATGCGTGCACGCCGCGCCCCGGGCCTGATCGAAGACGCCAAGGATGTGCTGCTCAAGCTGTTTGACGCCGACGCCGAGTACTCGGCGGACACCCTCGAAGGCATTTACGACCAGCTCGAAAAAGTGGGCAACACCGTGCTGTCAGGCGACGTGACCGACGCCATGGCCAGCGAAGTGCTGGGCGCGATCGCACGGCAAGAAGACCTGAACGGTCGCATTCGGCGCAACGTGATGGACACGCGCCGCGCCCTGAGTTTCATGATGCGATCCAAAATGCTGAACGCCGATCAGTTTGAAGACGCCCGCCAGATTCTGCGTGACATCGACTCTCTCGATTCTCACACGGCCTTCCTCTTCGACAAGATCAACTTCTTGATGGACGCCACGGTCGGTTTCATCAACATCAACCAGAACAAGATCATCAAGATCTTCTCGGTGGCCAGCGTGGCCTTGCTGCCACCCACCTTGATCGCGAGCCTCTACGGCATGAACTTCCAGTACATGCCCGAGTTGTCGCAAAAATGGGGCTACCCCTACGCCCTGGCGCTGATGATCGCCAGCGCTGTGGTGCCCATGTGGTACTTCCGCCGCCGCGGTTGGCTCAAGTAAGGCGCAACTTCAGTCCAGCGCCCGCTGGCGCAGCCACTGCGACACAATGGCCAAACTGTAACGGCTGGCCACCTCTCGGATGAAGCGCTGAAAATCGGTGTGCGCCGTATCGTCTGCGCGGTCGGAGATGGTGCGCACCGCCGCAAAAGGTACGCCGTAATCGTGGCACACCTGCGCCACCGCAGCTCCCTCCATCTCCACCGCCAAAGCCTCAGGCAGTGCTTGTCGCAGCGCATGACTTTCGGCCGAGGTGGAGACAAAACGGTCGCCACTGAGGATCAAGCCTCGATGCACACGAGGCGCAGTCAATTGGAACTCAGCCAAGGTGCTTGGGCCCAGGTGCAGCGCAGCACCGGCCAAAACCTGCTCGCTGGCCGCTGAAAGTTGGACGCACAAGGCAGCATCGGCCTCAAAACGAGCACGGCCATACAGCGGCACCTCATGGCGCGGAAAAAGCGGCGAAGCATCCATGTCGTGTTGCACCAAGCCATCGGCCACCACCACATCACCCACCCTCACCCCAGAGCCCAACCCGCCCGCCACACCTGTGAACACCAAGGTGTCGACCCCAAAGCGCTCGAGCAAGACCGTGGCCGTGGTGGCCGCAGCCACTTTGCCGATGCGCGAGAACACCGCCACCAACGCGTGGCCTTGCCAACGGCCAACCCAAAAGTCGCGCTCGGCCACCGGCACGCGCTGCTTGTCAGGCATTGCCGCCAGCACGGCCGCCAGTTCTTCGTGCATGGCGCTCATGATGCCGATCACTGCCATGGATCACCCTTGTACTGTGCTTCAAAAATGAAAACGGCCACCTTGGAACAGGTGGCCGCAGACGCTCGCCCAAACATGGGATCGCAGGGATGCGTCAGGCCTTGGCTCGCAATTCACGCCGCAAAATTTTACCCACTGGGGTTTTGGGCAATTCGTCGCGAAACTCGATCACCCGAGGTTGTTTGTAAGCGGTCATGTTCTCGCGGCAGTAAGCGATGATCTGTGCCTCGGTCAGCGCTGGGTCTTTGCGCACCACCACCAACTTGACGGTCTCGCCCGTTTTCTCATCGGGCACCCCAATGGCTGCGCATTCGAGCACCCCAGGGCATCCGGAAGCGACTTCTTCCACTTCATTGGGGTAGACGTTGAAACCGCTGACCAAGATCATGTCTTTTTTGCGGTCCACAATCTTGAAAAAACCTCTTGCATCCACGGTGCCGATATCGCCCGACTTGAAGTAGCCGTCGGCGGTCATCACTTTGGCAGTTTCATCCGGACGCTGCCAATAACCGGCCATCACCTGTGGGCCTTTGATGGCAATCTCGCCAGGTGTTCCGGGGGTAGTGACTTCGTTGCCCTCGTCGTCGAGCAACTTCATCCAAGTGCCCGGAATGGGCACACCAATGGTGCCGGTGAACTCGGTGCTGGTGGTTGGGTTGCAGCTGGCCGATGGGCTGGTCTCGGACAAGCCATACCCTTCGCAGATGGGGCAGCCTGTTTTCTCCAGCCAGAGTTTGGCCACGTTGGGCGTTACAGCGGTGCCGCCGCCCAAAGACACCAGCAGATTCGACCAATTCACCGTGCCGAAATCGGGATGGTTAGCCAAACCGTTGAACAAGGTGTTCACGGCTGGAAAACTGTGGAACGTGTGCTTGGACAGTTCTTTGAGAACCGCAGGCAAATCACGCGGATTGGGAATCAGAATGGTTTTGCCGCCCATTCGCAAGCCCAGCATCATGTTCACCGTGAAAGCGAAGATGTGGTACAGCGGCAAAGCGCACACCGAAGTGGGCTGCTGCCCTGCTGGCATCCGCTCCATGACAGGAGAGTTCCACGCCTCAGATTGCAGCACATTGGCAATCACGTTGCGGTGCAAAAGCACTGCACCTTTGGACACCCCGGTGGTGCCGCCTGTGTACTGCAGCACAGCAATGTCATCGGCAGAAAGCTCGGGTTTGCGAAACGCTTGCTGACGTCCCTTGCTCAGCGCTTCATTAAAACGTACCCCTTGGGGCAAATGGAAGGCCGGCACCATCTTCTTGACGTTGCGCACCACGTAATTGACCAAGCTGCCCTTGAGCAGGCCCAATCGGTCACCCATCGACGCCAGCACCACATGCTGCACAGGGGTTTGGGCAATGCACTTTTCCAGCGTGGCGGCAAAGTTCTCGATGATCACGATGGCTTTGGCACCAGAATCCTTGAGCTGGTGCTCCAATTCGCGGGCGGTGTAGAGCGGGTTGACGTTGACCACCACCAAACCGGCTCGCAAAATTGCCGCTACAGCGACCGGGTATTGGGGCACATTGGGCATCATGATGGCCACGCGATCGCCCTTGTTCAAGCCCAAAGATTGCAGGTAAGCCGCCATGGCCATGCTGTCTTGGTCCGTTTGGGCGAAACTGAATTCTTTGCCCATGAAACAGTAGGCCGTTCGATCGGAAAACTTGGAGAAACTGTCTTCCAGCAAACCTACCAAAGAACTGTAGGCGTTGGGATTGATATCGGCCGGGACGCCTTCTGGGTAACTCTTGAGCCAAATGGGATTCGCGTTCATGTGGGGTGGTCTCCTGCGATTCAGTCTACCGTAAATCTGACACCTGACTGACATCAAAAGTCTCGGGGTTTACGCCAAAAAAAAGGAGGCGAACTGAGTTCGCCTCCTCGTTTTTACGGATGCGCTGAGGACTTAAGACTTCAAGGCCACCAACACTTCGTCGAGCATCTTCTTGGCGTCACCAAACAACATGCGGTTGTTGTCTTTGTAGAAAAGCGGGTTGTCCACACCGGCGTAACCGCTGGCCATGGAACGCTTCATGACGATGCTGGTGCGGGCCTTCCAGACCTCGAGCACCGGCATGCCGGCGATCGGGCTGGTCGGGTCGTCTTGGGCGGCCGGGTTCACGATGTCGTTGGCACCGATCACGATGGCCACGTCGGTCTCGGGGAAGTCCTCGTTGAGTTCGTCCATCTCGAACACGATGTCGTAAGGCACTTTGGCCTCGGCCAACAACACGTTCATGTGACCGGGCATGCGGCCGGCCACAGGGTGGATGCCAAAGCGCACGTTCACGCCTTTTTCGCGCAAGGTGCGGGTGATCTCGAACACCGTGTGCTGGGCTTGCGCCACGGCCATGCCGTAGCCCGGCACGATGATCACGTTCTTGGCGTCGCGCAACATTTCGGCGGTCTCAGCGGCCAAGATGGGGCTGACTTCACCTTGCGGCTCTGCCGCTTCGCCGGTAGGTTTGGGCGCGGCTGCCGTGGTGCCAAAGCCACCGGCGATCACGCTGATGAAGCTGCGGTTCATGGCGTTGCACATGATGTAAGACAGGATCGCACCACTCGAGCCCACCAAAGCGCCGATCACGATCAGCAGGTCATTGCTCAGCATGAAGCCCGTGGCCGCTGCGGCCCAACCGGAATAGCTGTTGAGCATCGACACCACCACCGGCATGTCGGCGCCACCAATGGCCATGACCATGTGGATGCCAAACAGCAAGGCGATGGCGGTCATGATGAACAAGGGCACCATGCCTTCTTCCACCGTCTGGGCGTTCATGAACTCACGGCCGAAGTAAATCACCGCAATCAAACCCACCAGGTTCAGCCAGTGGCGAGCGGGCAGCAACAAAGGGCTGCCGCCGATGCGGCCGGACAACTTGCCAAATGCCGCCACCGAGCCCGAGAAGGTCACTGCACCGATGAAGATGCCGATGTAGATCTCGCCAGCGTGGATGGCGTGCGCTGCGCCTTCCAAATTTTTGGAGGCTTCTGGGTCCACATAGGTGGCGTAACCCACCAGCGCCGCGGCCATACCGACCATGCTGTGCATCAGCGCCACCAGCTCGGGCATTTGTGTCATCTGCACTTTGCGTGCAGCGTACAGACCAATCAGTGCACCCACCAGCACGGAGCCCACAATCATGGGAATGCCTTCGGCTGTGACTTGCGGACCAAAGATGGTGGCCAGCACGGCCAAGCTCATGCCGATCATGCCGTAGAGGTTGCCGCGCCGTGCGGTTTCCTGGTTGGACAAACCGCCCAGGCTGAGGATGAAAAGGATGGTTGCGCCGATGTAGGCGACCGTGGCCAGACTTGAGTTCATAAGTGTCTCTTTAATCAGTTGGGGACAGAGCTAAAGATCTGTCCCCAAAGTTTTTTACTTTCGGAACATCGCCAGCATGCGCTGGGTAACAGCAAAGCCGCCAAACATATTGATGGCCGTGAGCACCAAGGCCAAAGCGGCCAGGATGCCAATCAGCGTGTTGGGGCGGCCGGCTGCCGCCATGGGCGAAATCTGCACCAGCGCACCGATAGCGATGATGGAGCTGATCGCGTTGGTCACGCTCATGAGCGGGGTGTGCAGCGCGGGCTTGACGTTCCAGACCACCATGTAACCCACAAAGCAGGCCAACACAAACACCGTGAAGTGCGACAAGAAAGCAGCGGGGGCATACGCACCCACCAGCACCAGCAGCACGGCGGCGACCGCCGACACGATGAGCAACTGGCCCACCGGCATGGGGCCGGAGGGCTCGCCGTGGCCGTGGCCTTTTTTAGCAGCAGGCGCGGCGGCGGGCTTGGGGGCAGGCTTGGGGGCCACCACCAAAGGCGGGGCTGGCCAGGTGATTTGACCGTCCTTGATGACCGTCAGGCCCCGAATAGCGTCGTCTTCCATGTTGACGTTGATCACGCCGTCCTTGGTCTTGCACAACTCTTCCGTCAAGCGGAACAGGTTGGTGCCGTACAACGTGGACGACTGACGCGCCATGCGCGAAGCCAGATCGGTGTAACCCACGATGGTCACACCGTGCTTGACCACGGCTTTGCCGGGTTCGGTCAGTTCGCAGTTGCCGCCTTGCTCGGCGGCCATGTCCACGATCACGCTGCCGGGCTTCATGCTTTGCACCATCTCGGCGGTGATCAGCTTGGGCGCTGGTTTTCCGGGGATCAACGCGGTGGTGATGATGATGTCGCACTCTTTGGCTTGCTTGGCGTACATCTCGCGCTGCGCAGCCTGGAAGCCTTCGCTCATGACCTTGGCGTAACCGCCGCCGCCCGAGCCTTCTTCTTCGTAATCCACCTTGACGAACTCACCACCCAGCGAGACCACCTGGTCGGCAACTTCGGCGCGGGTGTCGTTGGCGCGCACGATGGCACCTAGGCTGGCGGCCGCACCAATGGCGGCCAAACCGGCCACACCGGCACCGGCAATGAACACTTTGGCGGGCGGCACTTTGCCTGCAGCCGTGATCTGGCCGTTGAAAAAGCGACCAAAGGCGTTGGCCGACTCGACCACCGCACGGTAGCCGCTGACACCGGCCATCGAAGTCAAGGCGTCCATCTTCTGGGCGCGGCTCAATGTGCGGGGCAAGGCGTCAATGGAGAGCGCCGTGACTTTTTTAGCGGCCAACATCTGCATCAAGTCGGGGTTTTGGGCGGGCCACAAGAAGCCGATCAGCGTCTGGCCTTCGTGCATCAGCGCCACTTCGTCGGGTGTGGGGGCACGCACTTTAAAGACAATGTCGCTGCCGCTCCACAGCGCCGCCGCGCTCGGCGCAATCGTGGCGCCGGCTTCCACATAGGCCGCATCCGACAGGTCGGCGAGTTCGCCCGCGCCCTGCTCCACCACCACGGCAAAACCGAGTTTGACCAGCTTGGTCACCGCATCAGGGACTGAGGCTACCCGTTTTTCACCGGGGAAAATCTCTCGGGGTACGCCAATGCGCTGAGGCTTGGGGGCGTGATCGCCTGTTTGCATGAATGTCTCCTCACTCAATCCACAAAAAAAGTATGGCCAATTTGAAAGCTTAACCGAAGTCAACGAATACAGGCCCGGTGCAAGTCCTTCACGACATCGCCAAGAAAATTAAAAACCCAATAATATCAGCTATGACTAATATTAAAGGAGGACTTTCCCCGCTCAAGCACCTTTTTGGTGCCCTCGCAAGGCTCTTGATATTTCTTGCGTTTGTCACACCGATAATCTGGACATGGACAACCGCTGGAAACCCAACGTCACCGTGGCCGCCATCATCGAGCGTGATGGCCGCTACCTCTTGATCGAAGAGCACACCCAAGAGGGTTTGCGCCTGAACAACCCCGCAGGCCATCTCGATCCGGGAGAGTCGCCCGAACAGGCCTGCGCCCGCGAAGCCCTGGAGGAAACAGCACAGCCCTTCACACCCACCGCCTTGGTGGGGATTTACCTCTCCCGCTTTCAGCGCCCGGCAACCGGCGAAGACATCACTTATGTGCGCATGGCTTTTTGCGGCGACGTCGGCGAGTTGCAGCCCCATCTGAGCCTGGACGAGGGCATCGTGCGCACACTCTGGATGACCCCAGAGGAAGTGCGAGCAAGCGCTGAGCGCCACCGCAGCCCCCTGGTCTTGCGCTGCATCGAAGACCACCTGGCCGGACAACGCTTTCCACTCGCGGTGATCCACACCGACCCGGCTGTGGCCAATTTGCCGCCCTTGTCGAGATGAGCCCCGATCTGCCAAATGGCGCCCTGTGGCTGCTCACGGGCGCGGCTGCTTTCGCCGCGGGCGTGCTCAACGCCATCGCTGGGGGTGGCAGCTTCCTCACTTTTCCAGCCCTGGTGTTTGCCGGTGTGCCGCCCTTGGCCGCCAACGCCACCAGCGCCATGGCCGTCAGCCCAGGTTACCTGGGCAGTGTGCTGGGCTTTCGATCGGAACTGCAAACCCTGCCCCGCGCCCTGCTTCAACGGGAAGTGGCCATTGCTGCGGTGGGTGGCTTGATCGGCGCGGGCTTGCTTTTGGTCACCCCGGCAAGGGTGTTCTCCGGCTTGGTGCCTTGGTTGCTGCTGCTGGCGACAGCCTTGTTTGCGGCAGGCCCCTGGCTCGCACGGCGCAATTCAGGTCAGGGCCACCCTGCCTGGCGGCTGCCGGGCCTGATGGGCGTGGCCATTTACGGCGGCTACTTCAACGGCGGCCTGGGTATTTTGTTGATGGCGCTGTACACCCTGACGGGTGAGAGCCGGCTGAACACGGTCAACGCGCTGAAAAACCTCAACTCTTTTGTGCTTTCCCTCTTGTCGGTGGCCGCCTTTGCGGTGGCCGGGGCCATTGTCTGGCCGCAGGCGCTTTGGATGATGGCGCTGGCCACAGCGGGTGGCTGGGCCGGTGCGCGACTGGCCAAGCGCTTGCCCGTGCGTTGGGTGCGCTGGCTGGTGATCGGCACGGGTTTGGTGATGAGTGTGGTGTTTTTCACGCGAACGGGCTGAACCCGTCCTGCACGCCCCATTCAGCGGTTGGCAGCAGGTGCAGCCGAGTCTTCAAACAGGGCCGGGCCCCAGCCCAAATCTTTCGCCATCAACTGTGCCAAGCGCTGGTAACCGGGTACCGTGAAGTGGATCAGGTCCCGCGCCATCAAAGGCGGGTTTTGCCGGGCCCATCGGTACGCACTGCCCGCGCCCCCCATGGCCTCGAACATGCTCCAAGCATGGCAACCATGGGACTGCGCCACCTGCTTTTGAATGCGGCCAATCTCATCGTGGACCCGGGTAAAACGCAGCACATCGGGAACGGCTTTCTTTTTGGCTTGAGGTGAAGATTTGCCGCCTTTTTGGGATCGCCGCAACAACACGCCCCGGTCACCCGGCGCCATCAGCAAGCAGGCCGTTTGCGGAAATACCGCTCGCCACTGGGAGACCGAGGCCTCCAGCATCTGCCGATAAGACTGGGCACTGAAAGGCTGGACATTGCCCTCGTTGGTGCCAAAAGCCAAGACCACCAAGTCATAAGGCGGCTCAGGCCACCATGGCGTCATTGACTCGGCCCGCACATGCCGCCAGCCGCCCACCGTGGCACCGGGATAAGCAAACACATCCATTTGCAATCGCACAGATGGGGCCACTGGCCACTCCAGACCCTGCAGGCGAAAAGGCCCTTGCACCACCCGCAAAGCCAAGGTGGACATGGCCTCTTGGGCCGCCAACTCCAGCACGGCAGCCCCCTGTGGACCCTGCAAGTTGATAATTTGCTCGGGACCCGCGTCCACCCGCAGCGCCAGCAAAATGGGGCGCTCGGTCTGCTGGTGAAGCAGGCGCACGCGGGCATGCTCGGCACGACCGGCTGCGTTTCGCAGGTCCATCGACAACCAAGCCCCGTCCTGGCGGCTGAGCATGTTGACCAAACCGGGGCCGGGGTGCGCCGCTCCAGCGCTTTGGGCATGGGCGGGCTCATACTGCCAATCGGGGCTCACGCAGGTTTTGCGAAGGGGCAAACGAACGCCGGCACGCCCCAGACTGGCCGGCACAAATTGCGCACGCATTTGTTCAGGTGCAAGAGCCGACAAGCGCTGCAACTCCTGCGTGAAAAACCCTGCGGCCAAGTGGCTATCGCCCCAAATGCCCACGCGTAAAACCGACGCATTCGCGCGAGACCACAAAGACGCGTCGGCAGGGCCTGTCAAGGCGCCGGGCTCAGCCCTTGGGGAGTCGGGCTTGGACAAGGCCGTCACCTGCTGGTCAACCTCGGTCTGATCAGGCCATTCGACCGGGTCGGGATCGATGGCTCGAGGGGGCTTACTTGCAGGGGCAGCTAAACCACATTTCAAATCCGGCACATCGGGCTGAGCCTGCACCTGCATTAAGGTGATCGGCGCTGAGCCGGCTTGAGCCTGGGCTGGGGCACAACAACAGGCCAAGACCCCACAAAAAAACATGTGCCTAGGGGACATCCAGTTCATGGCTGCTGGGCCTTCGCAATGTGGTCCAGCAAAGCTTGGTTGATCATCCTCAGGCCTGAAGGTGCCAGGTGAATGCCATCGTTGGCACGCAGATTCACCCGTTGCCCATCTTCTTTGAGTTTGAATTTTTGGTAGGGCTTTGACAAAGCGCCAATCAAAGGCTCCGTGGCCAGGTAATCCGTCCCCCATTGCGCGGCCCGCTCATGAAAGATGTGGTTTTGCAGGACCGCACCATCCCGTATCCGACCTTCCTTCATAACGGGTAAACCCACCCAGATCACACGCACCTTGCGCTGCACGGCGGCAGACAGCACCTCGTCCACTCGCAATGCGTAATTCAAAGCCCAGCCAGGTGATGGAAACAAATGTCGACGCCCGTCGGCCAACATGTCCCAAGGGTCATTGGGGCCCAAAAAAATCACCACCAGGGTCAGATTTTGAGCATCCATTTCGTCGACCATGCGCACGGGCCAGTCGAAGTGTCGACGCACGGTCAGACCCGTACTTTGGCGGCTCAAGTCCTGCACTTGCCAATCGGGGTGCAAGCGCATGATGTCGCGCATAAACAAGGGGGCAATGCCCTGCATCATCGAGTCCCCGGCCAGCAAAATACGCTGTGGACCAGGGGCCAACTTTTGCTGCGCCAATGTGGCCAGAAACTCCCCAGGTGGCAAGGGTGAGGGCAGATCCTTCAGCTGCGGGGCCTCGGGCGTGCGCTGGGGAGGCGCTTGGACCTCTTGCACGTCCGTCGAGGATGGCCAATTCAAACGGAACAATGGCCGGGCGCCACCCGAGCGGACGCGCTCATCCAGCCAGCGTGCAGGCGCAAACAAGGCATCAGCCACAGCTGGTGGCAAGGCCGCCTCCAGACTGAAATGGTAACGAGCACCAAGGTACTTTTCGAGGGAGGTCAACCAACTTACACAGACCAGCAAGGCCATGCCCGGCAATAGCCAGCTGAGTTGACGTGCAGACAGGTAACGGCGCATATCAAAAACGGTAATAAATGAAACTGGGCACACCCTCAGGGGCCCCGTAGAGCAACACACACCACAGCAATACCAACACGATACCGCCCGCCACTGGCCCCAAACGTGCCAGCGATGCCACACTTCGTCGCTGCCACCACAAGGCCCATGGGCTCAAGCCCAAAACCAAAGTCGCAATGCCCAACAAGGTCCACCAAGGCATTTGCTCAGCTTGCCAAAAACCAGCCGGACTGTGCCACAAACCTTGCAACATGAGCAGCGCCTGGGGCACCGAATCGGCCCTGAAAAACACCCAGGCCACAGTGACAAAAACAAAGGTCAGAATTTGTGCGGCCCAACGCGGCCAAGCCGGCATGCCCCAACGCTTGGCCGTGTTTTGAACCACCACGCCCAAACCGTGCAACAAACCCCACACCACAAAAGTCCAATTGGCACCGTGCCACAAACCACTGATCAGCATGCCTGTCAACACATTGAGCTGCGTTCGGCCCCAGCCCAATCGGTTTCCCCCCATGGGGATGTAAATGTAATCACGGATGAAACTCGACAAGGACACATGCCAACGTGTCCAGAAATCGGACAGATTACGGGCCAAATACGGCTGGCGAAAATTGACCGGTAAACGGTATCCCAGCAACAAAGCCAAGCCCGTCACGACCAGGGTGTAGCCTGCAAAATCCAGAAAAATCTGCAAGCTGTAGCCCAGCATGGCCGCTGCCAACGAGACACTCGCGTATTGGTCCGGATACTTGTAAACCGGATCCACCACCTGCGCTGACAACCAGGACGCCAACACCACCTTTTGCAACAAACCCAAAGTGATCATGTACAAGGCCAACCAAGCTTGGCGAGGACGCCCCACGCACCGGGCAGGGTCCGACGCGTCGGTCTGGGCAAAAAAATGTTCCGCACGCCAAATGGGTCCTGCAAACAAGGTCGGCCAAAAGCTCAGGAACAACAGCACATTCGGCCAAGAGCGGGCCAAAGCGGGTGTACGCCCCACCATGACCAGGTAGCTCACCGCCTGAAAGGTAAAAAACGACACGCCCACTGGGGCCACCCAATCGGCCACAGGCAACAAGGACACAAAGCCTGTGAGCTGCAACAGGGTCTGAAAGGTCTCCCGGGCAAACTCATAATATTTGAGGAAAACCAGAAAAGAACCGGCCAGCCACAGGCCCAGTACCCAAGGCAAACGGCCAGCCCCAGCCCGCTGCATCCAGCGGCCCAAAGCCCAAATCACCGTGCTGTAAGCCAACAAAACCCATGCAAAAACGGGTACCCAGGTGGCGTACAAGCCATAAGCTGAGGCGATAAGCAAAATGCGCTGCGCACGAGGGTTCTCCGCCAAAGACCAGTAAATCGGCAAAAAAACCAAAAATAGCAGTGCGAACTCGGGCGAGACAAAACTCATGCAAGACCGTTCACTGGGTGGGCACCTTCAGACCTGCGGCCACCTGATCGAGCAGCAACTGCTCCGATTGGACCTTGGCCAAATAACCGCCATCTTCCGTCAGTCCATAGCCGCCCAAGTAGAACTTGAGGCCGCCTTCGACCGAGCCATCACGCAGCTTGATGGCATCGGCCAAAACACTGGCACCCACACGCAAATTGGAGATCGGGTCAAAAGCCGCCAGCTTGCCCCCGTAGATTTCATACCGGTGAGCGTGGATCCCGGTCATGACCTGCATCAGGCCTTGAGCCCCTGCATGGCTTTGGACATAAGGGTGAAAGTTGGATTCAATGGCCATCACCGCCAAAATCAAATGGGGTGCGAGTTTGTATTTTTTACCCAACACATGGGCTTCGGCCACCAATGCAGCCAGGGGTTCAGGGGCCACTTTGTACTTTTGCCCCAACCAGACCGCAACAGCCGCCTGCTGCGCGGGCAGATCTTCCAAATGCACCGCTGTTGCCCGCTCGGCGGTATTTTCTGGCAGCCAAGACAACAACACCTGACGCTCACGCAACCAATCGACCAGCGCACCCTCCACCTGGTTCAACCATTGGGGCTGCCACCACAAGGCCACAACGATGGCGGCCACACCCAAACCCACCATGGCCAAGCCACTGTGGGTCACGATGAACAGGCCTCGCGCGGTGTCGCGCAGGAAAGTTCGGATGGGGGGGCACCATGTGCAATGCAAGATCATTTGGAAGAACCAGCGGGCATTATAAATTTTCGCCAGCAGCTAACCAAGGCCTCGCCCACAGGATAATTCGGGCATGTCTCATCTAGCACGCGTGGTCGTCGGCTTGTCCGGCGGCGTCGATTCAGCCGTCACCGCCCATCTGCTCAAACAGCAAGGGCATGAGGTCATTGGCATCTTCATGAAGAACTGGGAAGACGACGATGACAGCGAATACTGCTCCTCCAACATTGACTTTGTAGATGCCGCTGCCGTGGCCGATGTGCTGGGTATCGAGATTGAGCATGTCAATTTTGCGGCCGATTACAAAGACCGGGTTTTTTCGGAATTTGTGCGCGAATACCAAGCCGGGCGCACACCCAACCCGGACATCCTGTGCAATGCCGAGATCAAGTTCAAGTCGTTTTTGGACCATGCGATGCGGGTGGGGGCAGAAAAAATCGCCACGGGCCACTATGCCCGGGTGCGGCAAAACGCCGCCAGCGGTCTATTTGAGTTGCTCAAAGGCCTAGACCCCAGCAAAGACCAAAGCTATTTTTTACACCGCCTGAATCAGGCGCAGCTGTCCAAAACCCTGTTTCCGGTGGGTGAGTTGCACAAAACCGAAGTGCGCCGCATGGCCGAAGAGATTGGACTGCCCAACGCCAAAAAGAAAGACTCGACCGGCATTTGTTTCATTGGCGAGCGGCCGTTTCGCGAGTTTTTGAACCGCTACATCTCCAAAGAACCCGGTCCGATCAAAGACCCCACAGGCCGCACCATTGGCCGACATGTGGGTCTGAGTTTTTACACCTTAGGCCAGCGCCAAGGGTTGGGCATTGGTGGGCTCAAGGCCAAAGGCGCAGAAATGAAGGCGTTGCAAGCCCAAGGTTTGCGGGGCGCGGGTGAACACACCCCTTGGTTTGTGGCCCGCAAAGACATCCCCAACAACACCTTGTGGGTGGTTCAAGGCCATGACCACCCCTGGCTGTTGTCGCCCCAGTTGCAAGCCACCGATGTGAGCTGGTGCGCGGGCCAGGCTCCTACGCCAGGCGCATATGCGGCCAAAACGCGTTACCGCCAGGTCGATGCGCCATGCAGCTTGCAAGGGCTTGGCATGCCCGATGGGGCAGCGGGGTTTGAGCTGTCGTTCAGCGAGCACCAATGGGCAGTGACCCCTGGCCAGAGCGCAGTGCTGTACGACGGCGAAGTGTGTTTGGGCGGCGGCGTGATCCAGTCGGCCAGCGCCTGCCCCCCAACAACGGACTGACTTACTCGCCGCCCAAACCCAAGCGGTTGGGTTGGCGCTTTTCGATGGCAAAGCGCAGCAAAGCGGCTGTGCGGAAAACACCATGCGCAAACTTGCCGTAGGGCAGCGTCAAGAACAAAGCCATCACCGCCCCCAAGTGCACCGCCAACATCAAAGGCATGGCCGCTGTTTGGCCCAACAACCACAGGAGCAAACCCGTCACGCTGACCAAGAACAACAAGGCGATGAAGCCACGGTCCATGGGCTTTTGCGCCGCGTCGCCGTGGTCTGGGTGGCGGCGCAGGTTCAAGCGCCACAAACCGGCCGTGCCCACCGTCAAGCTGACACCTCCAATGACACCCAGCAGCTTGGGCAAGGTCGTTAAATCGTAAGGTGCAGGCCAGCCCAGCACATAGTGGTAGAGCGTGGCCACGCTGGTGGCGGCAAAACACAGCATGAAACCGTAAAACGTCAGGTGGTGGTAGCGCCTGCGGGCGTGCGTCCAGGCGTCGTCTTCGTTGTGGCAGCCTTCTCCGTGACCACCGTCCAGGTACTTCAATTTCAGCGCAGCGTGAGCGGCCTCAGCTGCCGCAGGGGGCGTCAAATCGGCCCCACTGGTGGCAGGCGTCACGTCACGCCAAAAGCACCGAACACCCAGAGCCAGCGCCAGCACCGCAAACAAGAAGATGGGCGCAAACAGACTGACCATCAGGTTATGTGGGAACACCGCGTAAAAGCCCCCGGCCACAGGGGTTGACCACAGCGTGCCCTGGCGCAGCATGGCCAGCGCCAAAAACAACGCCAATCCAAACGCCAAAGCCACAGACAAGGTCAGGCCGTTGCGTTGGTACAAGATGCCCAAAGCGGGCGGCCAGGCGTAATCGGCGTAGGTCTGTCCACGCACCTGGGCCATGGCCTTGGGCACGTTGATGGCAAAGTCGTGTGGCGGCGCGTACTGGCAAGCATGCAAACACGCACCGCAGTTGTGGCACAGGTTGGCCATGTAATGGATGTCGGCTTTGCCAAACTCCAAGCGCCGGGTCATGGCCGGGAACACCGCACAAAAGCCTTCGCAATAGCGGCAGCCATTGCAAATGTGCATCTGCCGCGCCACTTCGGCCTCGGGTGCAGTCAGCTCGCCACGCGCCAGCGCACGGGCATCGCGCGTCAGGGCTTCAAGCGTTTGCATGAGCAGCTCCTTGCTTTTGCGCATGGACGGCTTTGGCCGCCTGCTCGCCTGCGATGCGGCCAAAGGCCGTGCCAATCGTCATGCCCACCCCGGCGGTGTAGCCCTTGCCCAGCACATTGCCCGCCATCATTTCGCCCGCCACAAACAGGTTGGGGCTGGGCTGGTCATTGAATCGCACAGCGGTGGTGTCATCGGTTTTGAGGCCCAGATAGGTGAAAGTGACGCCAGGCCGCACGGCATAGGCGTAATAAGGCGCAGTGTCCAGCGGACGCGCCCAATGGGTTTTGGCCGGGCTCACGCCCTCGGTGTGGCAGTCGTCCAGCGCCGTGTGGTCAAAAGTGCCCTCGCGGCAAGCCGCGTTGTAGTCGTTCAGGGTTTGGATGAAGGTCGCTTCATCCAGGCCCAGCTTGCGAGCCAGCTCGGGCAGGCTGTCCGCCTGCGTGCCTTCAAAAACCGGCGGCATGAAGCGGCCCACGGCTTTGGCGTCGATGATGGAATACGCCACCTGCCCCGGCTGCTGCGCCACCAAGCGGCCCCAGATCGCGTAGCGCTTGGGCCAAAAATCTTCGCCTTCGTCGTAAAAACGCCGCGCCTCGCGGTTGACCACCACACCCAAAGACACGCAGTCGATGCGGGTGCAAATGCCGCCGTCATACAAAGGCGCACGGGCGTCAATCGCCACCATGTGCGCCTGCGTTGGGTCACCGATGCGGTCGGCGCCTTGCTCCAGCATGTGTTTGAGCAACACACCTTGGTTGAAGCGCGTGCCACGAATCAAAAACTGATCTGCCGGGTATTCACCGCGCTCGTTTTGCCCCCAGGCCTCGCGCAGCCACTCTCGGTTGGACTCAAAACCACCCGCCGCCAACACGCAGGTGCGGGCCTCGATGCGTTCGCGCCGCACGCTGCCATCGGGCTGCTTGTGCATGACCGATGCGGCCACAAAACGACCCTCGTCCAATTCAACGGTATCGACTTCGGCGTTGTAGTGGACCTGCACCCCAAGCTTTTCTGCACTACGGTAGAAGGCATTGACCAGTGCCTTGCCTCCGCCCATGAAAAACGCATTAGTGCGAGCTGTGTGCAACGCACCAGACAAGGAGGGCTGAAAACGCACACCGTGCTTGACCATCCAGGGCCTGCAAGTGGCCGAGTGGCGTATGGCCAAACGTGCCAAATGCTCGTTGGTCAAGCCGCCTGTGACTTTGAGCAGGTCTTGCCAAAATTCTTCTTCCGGGTAGGCGTCGACCAGCACGTCTTGGGGGGCATCGTGCATGCAGCGCAAATTGCGCGTGTGGCCCGAATTGCCGCCGCGCCATTCACGCGGCGCCGACTCCAACAGCATCACGCTGCAGCCCGCCTCGCGGGCCATCAAGGCCGCACACAGGGCCGCGTTGCCGCCGCCAATCACCAAAACATCCAAGGTCATAAACACTCTCAATTCAAATCGGCTTGGCGCAGGGACTGCCACCGCCAAGAGCCTTTCAAAGCGAGCACATCAGAAATGGCGCATGCAACAACCGCCTGATGTCTGCAACCACAACCCGGCTCCCCACAAGATGGGATGGTGGGTTTCCAAGCCCAGGGTTCGTTCCAATAAATTTGGTGGTTGACTTTAGCCATGATCCACCCGCTTGGGTAGCCCTGCTAAGACATGGGGCCATCACCAAATGTGATACCCAAAAGCCTGCGTCAAGATTTGTATTCGCCCCACCGGGCGCAGCCTCTTCAAATTCAGACCTTGGGGCTCAGTGCGGCGCCCTTCCAAACACCGCTGCCCACCAAACTGCGCACACAGTCGGCCAAAACAACTCTCGCGGCCAATGCGGCGGGTGAGAGCTCATCCTCGGACAAACCACACAGCCAATTGCTGCGTTTAATCTGATGGTCGGAGATGCGTGCCATGCACAAAGACAGTTCGGCATCAACTTGCCGAGCCACTGCAGCCCAGGGCTGCAGGGTCGCACCAACGCCTGCATGCACGGCATCCATCAAAAGGGCCAGGGAGTCGACCTCAAGGGCCACGGTGGGGGTCAACTTAGCCCGCAAAAAAGCCGCCTCCAGTGTGCTGCGCAAACCGTGAGGTCCCGTGGGCAAAATCAGGGGCCGATCTTTGAGTTGGGCCATGCGCAAGGTGTCCGGCAAGCCCGACTTAGAGGCAGCGCGGGCCATGATGAAGAAAATTTCCTCCTCGATCAGCGGCAGCACACTCCAGCGCCGAGCCATTTGAACAGAAAGACTGGCACCCGTTGGCAAGTCAAACAACACCGCCAAATCCAATTGGCGTGCGTTGAGCATGGACGATAAATGGCCGGACATACTCTCGACCATGTGCAGGCGCACATCCGGGTAACGCTCACGCATGGCCTGTATCAAAGGCAAGCCCAGCACCGCTGCCGTGGTTGGTGCCAAACCCACGCTCACTGAGCCTGTCAGGCGAGCCTGCTGAGCAGCACGAATTGCCTGCTGTGCATGGCGCAGCGTCAACTGCGCTTCTCTGAAAAATGCCACACCGGCTTCAGTGGGGGTCACCCCTTGAGGACTGCGTTGCAACAATCGGGTGCTCAACTCGCTTTCCAAGCGTGTGATTTGCTGGCTCAACGCTGACTGAACCAAGCTCAGGTCCAGCGCAGCGCGGCTGATACTGCCCAGTTCAACCACGCGCACGAAATAACGCAGCTGTCTCAGTTCCATGCGCACAGGCATCCATGTTGAGACGTCAAATTGCGCATGATTTCACCCGGGTTGAGAACCACTCGAGAGCTCTCGGCAAAAACCAAGTGCTTTCAGGACAGTCTGATGGCGATTGGGGCATGGGTGCTTGACGGCACTGAGGAATCGGTGGGTAAGCCAGGGCTTGAGGCGCTGTGTACCGCAAGCACTGGTCGTAGGTATAAATTAGAACGGAATATCGTCGTCCATGTCGTCGAAATTACTGGCCGCCGGCTTGGGTGTAGCAGCCGGGCGCTGCGCTGCCGCTGGTGCAGGCCGCACAGGAGCCTGCCGCGGCGCGTAGCCACCGGCGTTGCCGCCATCTTCAGACGGGCCGCCCATGCCTTGGCGGCTGCCCAGCATCTGCATGCTGTCGGCACGGATGTCGGTGGCGAATTTTTCGACACCGTTTTTATCGGTGTATTTACGGGTGCGCAGGCTGCCTTCGACATAGACCTGACTGCCTTTGCGCAGATACTGGCCTGCGATCTCGGCCAACTTGGCAAAAAAGCTGATGCTGTGCCACTCAGTGGCCTCGCGCATCTCGCCCGTGGCCTTGTCCTTGTAACGGTCGGTGGTGGCCACGCGGATGTTGGTGACCGCATCGCCCGAAGGCAGGTAGCGGGTTTCAGGGTCGGCACCCAGGTTGCCGACGATGATGACTTTGTTGACGGATGCCATGAAAACTCCTCGATAGATGCACCAATTATGGGGCCAATCGGCCCCCTGGTGACCAGTCGAGAAGACCTTTCCCCGCCCTTCAGACGCCCTGATTGACAGGCGCCGTGCGGCCCGGGGTTTGCATGCCCCAAGCCACACACAGCCACACCAACAGGGCCAGGCCGCAACACAAAAACAACACCGGAGTGCCCCAAGACTTGACCAGCCAGCCGCCAGCCACCCCCCCCACAAAAAATCCCAGCGACTGCAGCGTGTTGTAAATCCCCATGGCCGTGCCGCGCATGGCACGGGGCGCGATGCGCGAGGCCAAACTCGGCTGGGTCGCTTCCAGAGCATTAAAACCACAAAAAAATACAAACAGCAGCAAAGCCATCGCGATCAAGCTGGTGGTGCCCGCCGATTGCACCAACAAACCTGCCTCGACCAAAGTCATCAAGGCGATCGAGAAAAGAAAGACTTGTCTGAGGTAACCGCGCCGCTCCATGGCAAACACAACACCCAAAAACAGAAACGACAGCAAGACCGCCGGCAAATACACCTGCCAGTGCTGTGCCGACTGCAAGCCCGCCTGCACCAGCAAGGCGGGCACGGCCACCCACATGGCCAGCTGCACCGCGTGCAACACAAACACGCCCACATTCAGGCGCATCAAATCGGCATGGGCCAGCACATCGCGCACCCGTCCCCGGCTCTGCCCGGTCACAAGCTCAGGCGCAGGGGGTGCACCCCAAATGACCACACCCACACCCACGAGCGCCAACACGCCGGTCAGCCAAAACAGACCGCTCAAACCAATCCAAGCCGTGAGCAAGGGCGACACCACCAAGGACAGGGCGAACATCAAACCGATGCTGCCGCCCACCAAAGCCATGGCCTTGGTGCGCACCTCGTCCCGCGTCAGATCGGCCAGCAAGGCCGTGACAGCGGCCGACACGGCCCCTGCCCCCTGCAGGCTGCGTCCGACCAGCAAACCGATCAGGTCGGTGGCCGCAGCCGCCCAAAAGCTGCCCAAGGCAAAAATCACCAAGCCCAGCACAATGACCCGCTTGCGCCCAAAACGGTCCGAGGCCATGCCAAAGGGCAGCTGCAGCAAGCCCTGCGTGAGGCCATAAATACCCATCGCCAAGCCCAGCCAAACCGGGTCTTCGCCACCGGGGTAGCGGCGTGCCTCCAGAGCAAACACGGGCAAAACCAAAAACAAACCCAGCATGCGCAGCGCAAATATGCTGGCCAGGGAGGCACTGGCACGGCGTTCGGTGGGCGTCATGTGCAAGGCATGAGAAGCGGAATAAGGCGAGGAATCGGCCACAAAAGAACTCAAAAAGCCCCAAAAATGGGGAACGCAAAAGGTGGATTGTCCCCGATTGCCCGACCCCAGCGCCCCGCAAGAGGTCAAAGGGGATAATCAAAGGTTTTGCTGATCTGGCTGCCCCTCGTGAAATTTGCCGACCCTTCTCTATTGCCCGACGAACCCGAACCCGCGCGGTATCTGGCCTCTGCGCTGCGGCAGACCCACATCAGCGTGCGGGGCGCCCGCACCCACAACCTCAAAAACATCGACCTCGACATCCCGCGCAACCAGCTGGTGGTCATCACTGGGCTGTCGGGCTCGGGCAAGTCGAGCCTGGCTTTTGACACGCTGTACGCCGAAGGCCAGCGCCGTTATGTAGAAAGCCTGTCGGCCTATGCGCGGCAGTTTTTGCAGCTGATGGACAAGCCCGATGTGGACCTGATCGAGGGCTTGTCGCCCGCGATTTCCATCGAACAAAAAGCCACCAGCCACAACCCGCGCTCCACCGTGGGCACCGTGACCGAGATCCACGACTACCTGCGCCTGCTGTACGCCCGCGCGGGCACGCCCTACTGCCCCGACCACAACCTGCCCCTGCAAGCGCAAACCGTGAGCCAGATGGTGGACGCCGTGCTGGCCCTGCCCGATGACACCAAGCTGATGATCCTCGCGCCGATTGCGCGCGAGAAAAAAGGCGAGTTTGAAAAAGTGTTTGAGCAGATGCAGGCCCTGGGCTATGTGCGCTTTCGCATCAATGGCCAGACGGTGGAAGTGGAAGACCTGCCCACACTCAAGAAAACCGAAAAGCACAACATCGACGTGGTGGTGGACCGCATCAAGGTCCGATCTGAGGAGGACGCCAAGGCACGCGACGCCCTGCGTCAGCGCCTGGCCGAGAGCTTTGAAGCGGCGCTGCACCTGGCCGAACACCGCGCTGTAGCCCTGGAGATGGACACCGGGAAAGAACACCTGTTCAACGCCAAGTTTTCCTGCCCGGTATGCACCTACTCCATCAGCGAGCTGGAGCCGAGGCTGTTCTCCTTCAACTCGCCCATGGGCGCGTGCCCGACTTGCGACGGCATTGGCAGCATGGCGTTTTTTGACCCGGAGCGGGTCGTGGCTTTTCCTTCGCTCAGTTTGGCCAGTGGCGCCATCAAGGGCTGGGACCGGCGCAACGGCTTTTACTTCAGCATGCTCGAAAGCCTGGCCAAGCATTACCAGTTCGACATCGAAACGCCGTTTGAAAAACTCGCGCCCATTCATCAGCAGGTCTTGCTGCACGGCTCGGGGCTGGAAGAGATCAAGTTCAGCTACACGATGGAATCAGGGGCCTCGCAGGGCAAAAAGGTCAGCAAGAAGCACCCGTTTGAAGGGATCATCCCCAACATGACGCGGCGCTACCGAGAGACCGACTCGGCCGTGGTGCGCGAAGACCTGGCCCGCTACCGCAACATGCAGGCCTGCACCAGCTGCCACGGCACCCGTTTGAGGCGCGAAGCCCGCCATGTGCGCATTGGCGAAGGCGCACAAGCCCGCGCCATTTACGAGATCAGCCACATCACCCTGGGTGAATCGCAGCAGTATTTTCAGGGCCTGAAAATGCACGGGGCCAAGGCCGAGATCGCCGACAAGGTGGTGCGCGAGATCGCGCTGCGCCTTAAGTTCCTCAATGATGTGGGACTGAATTATTTGAGCCTAGACCGCAGCGCCGACACCCTCTCGGGCGGTGAATCACAGCGCATCCGCTTGGCCAGTCAAATTGGCTCTGGGCTCACAGGCGTGATGTATGTGCTGGACGAACCCAGCATCGGCCTGCACCAACGCGACAACGACCGCCTGATTGGCACCTTGCAACACCTGCGCGACATCGGCAACAGCGTGCTGGTGGTCGAGCACGACGAAGACATGATCCGCGTGGCTGACCATGTGATCGACATGGGCCCCGGCGCGGGCGTGCACGGCGGACGCGTGATGGCGCAGGGCACTTGCGCCGACATCTTGGCTGCACCCGATTCAGTCACCGGCCAGTACATGTCGGGCCGCAAGAAGATCGAAATCCCGAAACGCCACAAAGCGGGCAAAGACTTCATCGAGATCGTGGGCGCATCGGGCAATAACCTGAAAAGCGTGAACGTGAAGTTTCCCGTGGGGCTGCTGACCTGCGTGACTGGGGTATCGGGCTCGGGAAAATCGACGCTGGTCAATGACACGCTTTACACCGCCGCCGCACACCAGATCCACCGTGCACAGGGCGATGCGGCACCGCACGAAGAGATCAAAGGGCTGGAGTATTTCGACAAGGTCATCAACGTCGACCAGTCGCCCATTGGCCGCACGCCACGCAGCAACCCCGCCACCTACACGGGCCTGTTCACCCACATCCGCGAACTGATGGCCGAAGTGCCCGCCGCTCGCGAGCGGGGCTACGGCCCAGGGCGTTTCAGCTTCAACGTCACCGGTGGCCGCTGCGAAGCCTGCCAGGGCGACGGCATGGTGAAGGTGGAAATGCACTTTTTGCCCGATGTGTACGTGCCCTGCGATGTGTGCCACGGCATGCGCTACAACCGCGAAACCCTTGAAGTCCAATACAAGGGCCAAAACATCGCGCAGATCCTAAACATGACGGTAGAAGCCGCGCACCAGTTCTTCAGCGCCGTGCCCAACATCGCCCGCAAGTTGCAAACCCTGCTCGACGTGGGCCTGACCTACATTCGCCTGGGGCAAAGCGCCACCACCTTGTCTGGCGGCGAGGCGCAACGCGTGAAGCTCGCGCTTGAATTGTCCAAACGCGACACCG
>JANQXJ010000188.1 GCA_030729445.1 Limnohabitans sp.
CCGCATGGGCGACGCTGCCGCCAACCCTTACACCCACACCGCCGCCGTTTTGCAGGCTGCCCGTTTGGGCGTGGCCAACGCCTACCCACTGCAGCCCGCAGAGACTGGTGACTGTCTCGAAAACAAAGACGCCAGCCACAGCGTGCCCGACACCTTGGCAGGTGCCTTGGATGCGCTCGAAGCCGACACGGCGCTCACGCAAGCACTGGGCGAAGACCTAGTTGCCAACCATGTGGGCATCAAGCGCCACGAGATCGAACGCACCGCAGGCCTCGAAGGCGACGCGCTGCGTGATTACTACATCCGATTCATCTGACCTGAAAGAACCCACCCCATGCCCCAAGTGCACTGGATCATGAGCAACGGCGACCGCGTGAGCGATGACGTGAACGACGGCACCAACTTGATGGACGCCGCACAGATGAACGGCATCCCCGGCGTGGCGGGCGAATGCGGCGGCTGCCTATCGTGCGCCACCTGCCATGTTTATGTCGATGAAGCCTGGCTGGCCGCTTGCCCACCCATGGACGAAGTTGAAAACGCCATGCTCGACATCGTCATCGCACCCCGCCAAAGTGGCAGCCGTCTGAGCTGCCAGCTGGTCGCCTCTGCGGCGCTCGACGGCATCGTGCTGCATGTACCCGACTGACGGCGGCCCATGAAACAAGAACAGATCGACGCGCTGCGCCATTTGCCTATCCCTGATCAGGGGCTGCTGATCGACGGGCAATGGTCGGCTGCGGCGTCCGGCCAGAGGCTCCCCGTGGCCTCGCCCATCGACGGACAACAGCTTTGCACCATCGCGGCTGCTGGGAAGGCCGATGTCGACCGCGCTGTGCAGGCCGCCTGCCACAGCTTTGAGCAAGGCGTGTGGTCGCGCATGGC
Source organism: Limnohabitans sp. (assembly GCA_030729445.1). GTDB lineage: Bacteria > Pseudomonadota > Gammaproteobacteria > Burkholderiales > Burkholderiaceae_C > Limnohabitans_A. The sequence continues at coordinate 886 of JANQXJ010000188.1, forward strand.
ACCTGCCGAGCGCAAGAAAATTCTGTACCGCATCGCCGACCGCATCGAGGCGCACCACGCCGAGCTGGCGGTACTGGGTGTGCGTGACAATGGCACCGAGATTGCCATGGCCTGGAAGGCCGAGCCGGGCAGTGCGGCAGGCACTTTCCGTTATTACGCCGAGTGCGTGGACAAGGTCAACGGCGAGATTGCGCCCACACCCGAGGGCACCTTGGGCCTGGTGCACAAGGAGCCGGTCGGAGTGGTCGGGGCCATCGTGCCGTGGAATTTCCCGTTGATGATCGGTGCCTGGAAAATCGCTCCGGCTCTGGCGGCTGGCAACTCGGTGGTGCTCAAACCGTCCGAGGACGCCTCTCTGTCTTTGCTGCGTTTGGCGCAGCTGTGTCTGGATGCGGGTTTGCCTGCGGGTGTACTCAACGTGGTGACCGGCACGGGCGCAGAGGCGGGCGAGGCGCTGGCGCGGCACATGGATGTGGACATCCTCACTTTCACCGGCTCCGGCCCAGTGGGGCGTTTGTTGCTCAAGGCTTCGGCCGAGTCCAACCTCAAGCGGGTTTATCTGGAGCTGGGCGGCAAGTCGCCCAATATCGTTTTTGACGATGCGACCGATCTGGCGCAAGCCGCCAAAGTGTCGGCCATGGGCATTTACCGCAACAGCGGTCAGGTGTGTGTGGCGGGCTCGCGGATTTTGGTGCAGCGCTCGGTGCATGACGAATTTGTGGAGCGCTTGCACAAGATCGCTGCCAGCTTGCGCGTGGGTGACCCGCTGGATGTGAACACAGAGATCGGTGCGGTCAGCAGCGCACGGCAACTGGCCAAAAACTTGGCAGCGGTGCAGACCGCGCAGCAGCAGGGCGCACGCCTGCGCGTGGGCGGCCAGGCTTTGCAGCCCGTGGCGGGCGGCAGCTACATGGCCCCTGCCTTGTTCGACGGCGTGACGCCCGACATGACCTTCGCCCGCGAAGAAGTCTTTGGCCCGGTGCTGGCGGTTCTGCCTTTTGACGACGAGGCCGATGCGGTGCGCTTGGCCAACGATTCGACCTATGGCTTGGCGTCGGCCGTGTGGACCGGCAGCCTTTCACGCGCCCACCGCATGGTGCGCGCCATCAAGGCCGGGGTGGTACACGTCAACACCTACGGCGGCCCCGATATCACCGTGCCGCTGGGCGGGGTGCGCCAGTCGGGCAACGGGCACGACAAATCGATGCACGCCTTGGACAAATACCTGGACCTGAAAACGGCCTGGATTCAGCTTTGATTTTGAAAGTAAGCGACATGAACCACGAGCAACTCAAGGCCGACAACGCCCAATACCTGTGGCACCCCATGGCCCACCCGGGGGCGATGAAAAAGTCTGCGCCCGACATCATTGCCAAAGGCGAGGGCTGCTGGATCTGGGACGTGGACGGGCACAAGATGCTCGACGGTGTGGGGGGCCTGTGGGCCTGCAACCTGGGCCACAGCAACAAGCCGGTGCGCGACGCCATCGTGGCGCAGATGGACGAGCTGCCGTTCTACAACGTGTTCCGCGGCACCACGCATCTGCGGGCCATTGAGCTGTCCAAACGCCTGGTGCAAATGATGCAGCCCGAAGATGTGGCCACGGTCATGTTTTCCAACGGCGGCTCAGACGCGGTGGAGGGCGCATTGAAGGTGGCCCGCCAGTACTGGAAGCTCAAGGGCCAGGCCGACCGCTTCAAGTTCATCAGCCTGCGCCAGGGTTACCACGGCGTGCACTTTGGTGGCATGAGCGTGAATGGCAACACCAACTTCCGCCGTGCTTACGAGCCGCTGCTGCCTGGGTGCTTCCACATCGACACGCCCTGGGCTTACCACAACCCCTACACCGATGACCCGATCCGACTGGGCGAAATCTGCGCCGAATTGCTGGAGCGCGAAATCGTGTTCCAGGGGCCAGACACGGTGGCGGCTTTCATTGCCGAGCCGGTGCAGGGCGCGGGTGGTGTGATCGTGCCGCCACCCAACTACTGGCCGCTGGTGCGCCAGATCTGCGACAAGTACGGCGTGCTCTTGATCGCCGACGAGGTGGTGACAGGTTTTGGCCGCAGCGGTGAGCTGTTTGGCACGCGCCTGTGGGGCGTGAACGCCGACATGTGGTGCCTGGCCAAGGGCATTTCTTCGGGCTACATCCCACTCGGGGCCACGGCCATCAACCGCCGCATTGCCGAGGTGTTTGACGCCGACACCACGGGGACGGCCTCGGTCTCGCATGGCTACACCTACAGCGCGCACCCGATCGCCGCCGCGGCGGCGCTGGCCACACTGGACCAGATCGAGGCGTTGGACATCACCGGCAC